>CAKZPK010000305.1 GCA_937139035.1 uncultured Crocinitomix sp.
AAAAAGCTACCCAAGAACTTTCTTTAAATACCCCAGCTAAAATTAAAAATTCTCCAACAAAACTACTAGTTCCTGGAAAACTGATATTAGCCATAGAAAAAGTTAAAAAACACGCTGATAATATCGAATTCGAAATTTTACCAACGGAGCAAATAGAACTGCCGGTTTAAAAGAAGTTCTTCTCAAAAAAAAACAGTTTTCATTAAAAACTAAATCCCAAGGTAACTCCGGCCCAAGTGTGCCAGTTACCTTGGTATTTTTTAAATTCTTTTGAGCGTGCTTGAAAAGCATAGCTCAAATTAAAGTGGTTATAGTTTAAATTAAAACCACACTCAATTGCAAATACGTGTCTATTAATATATTTTTTTTCAATAGTATAAGGGCTGTAAAGCCAAGGGAGGCTTTGTAGAGTTGTATTGTGAAGAACTAATTCTATTTTGGATGAGAAGTAGGTGGTAATCCGTAATTTTCGTTGTTGATATTTCCTGTACTTGTTGACTTCTGTAGGTTTGTAGCTATAGCTGCTATTACTAATTGGCAAATAATTGTAGCCCGATACTTTGAGACCTCCACCAATATTGTTGCGAAATAATCCTGTGTTTAATTCGAATAAATTGCTTAATTGAATCCATCTAACTAAAGTTGTACGAAGCCTACCAATGTTGAATAGATTGGCTTGGTAATTAATTCTAAGGTTAGGAATAAATACTTCGCTCTCAGCAATTCTATTTCCCCAACCATATGCAGGAGGGCTGTCACCAATTGTGTGGATACTATCTTGTACTCTTCCTGGCAAAGCAGAACCCATAAATCCCATATAAAGCGTTGCTGCTAATCTTTTTTGATGATTCTTATTGTAAGCCGTGTAACCAAATGAACCAAAAATATAAGAGCTAAATGGGCGGTCATTCAAAATAATCATTGAATCAGATACATTATACGGCGTGTATAAATAAGACCCAAATGTATAATTCCAGTATCGGTCTCCATTGGCAAAAGGATTTAAAATGGTAACTTTTTCATTCTTTTTTTGAGACTTTCGAATATACTCAAGTTCTAATCCTCCAGTGTATTGCTCATCTCGATTACCTACAAATAAAAAGTCATCATCAAAATGAAAGCCAATGTAATTATTCTGTAAAATGGGTTCGAATTGCCTTTTTTTTTGCCCCCAACTAACGTAGACTATTAAAATAAATAATGTACAGAATAGTAACTTCATTCGGTTTTAAAATGGTAGGTTAAATATAGCAGATTTTCTAGAGAATGATTCGTTCACCACAAATGCTTTCATTTATTCATCTAAATCGTGCAATTCATCTTGTAATTGATCAGTATTTCCTAAATGTAAGTCAATTTTTTTTTTTCGTTTTAACCAATTCTTTTCCCCACCAGGATAAATTATATAATAAGCTAATATTGGAAGAAGGAAAAGCCAGAACATAGTTTTAACGATCTAGAACATCATCATTATCCACCTTTTTATCGTCCGAAAAAAAAGTAGAAGCGATAGCATAAAATAGGGTGACTGGAATATATACAACCACACCAACGGTTAAAATGGTGGGTAAAGAAAGAAAGGCGTCACCATATATGAAGTAGCCAATAACAACTATAACAGCTGCCGTAGCAAATGAGAATCCAATTCTTTTCCCAATAGTATTTAGAAATGTAAGTTTCATGTGGATTAAGATAATAAAATTACGGCGTGCTGTCCTTTTTGCTCTTCTCAAAAACTTCTTTTAAACGTTGTTTTCTTAAAGCCTTGGCCTTTTGTTCTTTCGTTTTTTTCTGTTGAATGAGTTTGCTATGCAGCTTCTTATTTTTGCCATTTTTCAGGACACCTTTTTTTGCCATAGTAAAACAAAGTTAAAAAAAGTGCTTAACTTGAATCTATGAAAATTGTATGGTCGTTACTTTTATTAAGTATCATAGTTTCGTGCGGAAATGACAATAATGATATGGGCAATAATGTGGTGTTAGATCTGGATTCAACAGAAACTGCTGTGCTTATTGAACAAACAGATGACCTCAAAAACGTACCTGAGCAAATTTCTGCAGAGAGAGAAAGATTAAATGCTTTGCTTGCAAATCCTTTAAACTTGCAAAACTATAAAGCCGAGTACGGTACTTCAAATAGTGGGAGTGCAACAAAACAGGACTTCTTTTTTAAGCCCGATACTGTCGGTTTTTACTATCAGTATATGTTGTTTTATCAATTGCTAAATATTTTAAAATCGCATCCTTCGGAAAGTGATTTGTTTCATGAATTTCGAATAATTGTATATAAATATGGGGAAGATGTAGGGAGTTTTTATGCTAGTAATGAAGAGTTAATAGGAATTGAATGTGCAATTAAAAATGAAACTCTTGGAGAATTGGACCTTGTAGGAATGGAAAGAAATGAAGTGATAGAAAGGTTTGGACATCCCGATCGGGTAGAGAAGGAGCAAGCCATCTATCTTTTTAATCAAACGGTATTAGCATTGTATTATGATTCTTTGCTCGATTCAACAACTAACCAAAGTAAAGTACTTGGGTTAAAGTTAGTGCGTGTAAATGAACGTTTCGATTTAGAAGCTACTATTCCTGATTATTTATCCAAACCATAATGGATTGAATAATTGTTAAACGGAATAGGGGCAAGTATCTAACATAACTTGCCCCATTTCATGGTTGAAATTAGTCGTTTGGCGCCCCAGCATCCAACCAACATTTAACTTGTCCAAGCTGCTCGCTTGTTAATCCTGTGCCAATAGGCATTGACCTTGATGTTAAAACTTCGTCTTTTAGTTTACCATTGTCTGCATAAACTTTAGTTTCAGCATAATTAGTTAATGCGCCGTCAGATGAGTTGGTGCCGTGGCACGAAACACATTTTGCATCAAATAATGGTTTGATTGTTCCGGCATAATTGATAGTTGAACAATCAACTGTTCCAATTGGTGTAGTAGCTGTTGTACTCTTTTTACAAGCCGCTAATGCGCATAGCATTAGAGCAGGAATAATTACCTTGCGTTTGTTCATGATCTCGTTTTTTTTGAAGTGTGTATGTGCTAATTTCTACGTTATTAGCCAATTATTTATTGTGCACATAGTGGAGTCATTTAACGATCGGTATCAAATCTTAATTAAACGGTATGGGATGGTAGCCGCTTACGGTACTTTTTAGTTAAAACATCTTTATTAAAAAATTACACCTTTAAATTTTAAAATGATTGGCTCATTGGCTGCGTCATGATAAACAGCAATTGTTCGTGTAAATGGACCAAGTTTATTTTTCGGATATGAAATGAGAATGATATCTCTGTCGCCTTGTTTAAGAGGTTCTTTTGGAAAAGTTACTACCCCGTCAGTTGCAAGAACTTTAAGAATTTTAACAGGCATCTTACCTTTGTTCGTAAATGCGTATTCGATTTCAACTGTTTCATTGTGATCAAAATCTTTTTCAATTAAAAGTGCATTAAAACTGATGGAAGGTGCTGAGGTTGTAGCTTCTGTGTAAGAAATAGTTTGTCTTTGGTTATTTACTCGGCCATTAAAACGGAGTAATGTTTTTCCTTTTTTTGTATTGTGGGTAACAACTATCGTTTTGCTAAACGCCCCTGTTCTTTTAGGGTCATAAGGAGCATAGATAATTCCTTTTTTTCCAGGTAAAATTTTTGTTTGTGACGGCATTGTAATTATTCCTTCACTTGATTTTGTTGTATAAATTATTAAGGGTTGATCTCCAACATTTGTGAAAATAAACTCCTCTTGGGTGGCATAACCGTATTTATAATGTCTCACAATTGAGGTTGAATCAAATCTTATTTCAGGGCCCATTGGAATTATAGTACTCTTTTTCTTTTTTTCAGATATCAAGGGTTTGGGTTCTACAAATCCAGTTATGCGCAATGTGGTGTGATTAGAGGTGTCATTGTGACAAAGGCGGATAAGTTGATTAAAATTACCCACTCGTTCTGAATCATAGGTGACTTTGATAATGCCTCTTTCTCCAGGGAAAATAGGAGCCCTTGGATAATCGCTAACGGGAATACTGGACTTAGCACATGAAAAAATTAACGGAGCATCTCCATTATTTGTAAACGGAAATTTAAATTTGGCATTTGCGCCATATTCAAAACTAGTATCAATGATTACACGATCAAAGGTTAATAACGGTCTAGCAATTAGTGTATCGTTCTTATCACGAACTAGGCCGCTCAATTCTAAAATAGTAGTGTAGGGAGCTCCATTTGAAATAACGGTAATATACCGTTTGAATAATCCAACACGTTCAGTATCATATTGGGCTGTAATGCACCCTTTTCCTCCTGGCGGTATGGCCTTTTGAGGATGAATAACTTCAATTCCGTCTGCTGATAATGTGCTGCTAATTTTTAATGAATCACTCCCTTCATTGGTGAAAAAAAAATCTACCTTCTTTTTTTCTTTGTATTTGTAATTTATAAAAAGTTGATCATTGTAAAAGGATATTTTAGAACTGTTAGGACGAACTTTGTAAGGGACTTCTCCAGTTCTTGGTTTTCTTGTCACATATCCTTTTATTCGCAGGACAATTCTAGGTGTTACGGCGTTTGAACTTACAGTAATCGTTTTATTAATGGGGCCAACGCGTTTGCTGTCATATTTTACATGAACTTCTGCACTGTCTCCTGGAGCAAGAGGTTCTCTTGAACAGCGGGAAACAACGCAACCACAACTTCCTTTACACGTTGAAATAATTAAAGGTGTGTCACCTGTGTTAGTATACCAAAAATGATATTCACACCGGCCGCCTTCCATTATATCTAGGCGTAATGTTTTGGAAGTGAAATAAATGTCAGGTCGATTTGGAGCTATAACTTTTCCGTGAATAGGAATTTTTAAGAGGTTTGTTTTCGAGAAATTTGTTCTTAGCGTCACATATTTGTCATAACGATTTGGAAAAGATGCGGTATTAACTTCAAAGTTTAAAGTGTGGCTTTCTTGTGGTGCAATTTTGATTGGGTATTTGTCTAAATAGGTCGTGAATCCTCTGTCTTTTGGAATTTGTAATGTAACCGTGTCTTTTCCGCTATTTTTAAATTCAGTTGAAAAAGAGATGGAATCACCAATGTTTACAAGGGGCAACTCAATAGGATCCAATTCAATTTCGCCTCTATTTTCTTTTAAAACACAAAATATATTTAAATGCTGCTGTACATTAGAATTTATAAAATTGATTGTCCAACTTAAATCGTAATTACCTGGTTTGGAACGTGTATAACTAAAATATCGTTTAAAAAATAGCGTATCGCGTTCGCCAGGTTTTATAATGTGATTAGTGTCAATAGGTAAAGAGCGAAAAGGATCATTCCAAGATCCGTTATTAGCCTTTAATGATTTTATTCTAACGTTATGATTTGTCCTATTTACGAATGAAAAATAAGGATAACTCTCATCACCTATATAAAGTGTTCCTGCATCAAAATTAGTTGCGTCAAAATCTAATAATTTTCCTTTTTCTTCATGGGGTAAAGAATGATTTGAAGCAACTGCTTGATAAGTAGTTAAACAAACAAATAAAAAGAACAAGACCAATTTGGAGGGAAACATACAGTGTTATTTGATTGTAATGATAAAAAAGTATACAGTTTGTTTTTAAACAATAACAGATTTATAACACAGTTATAACAGAACTTTAACAAGATCAGAGACTTGTCCCAATTTGAGAGGCTAAATTGTTCATTAATTTGACACCCTGTGAATAACTAAATTCTGTCATTAAAAAGTCCTTAAATCTAATCGTATTACGTGTTAACACTTAGTTTGAGTAATGTTAATAACTGTGAATAACGTTGTTAAAGCTCTATAAATCAGCTAAAACATTTTATTTAATCAGCTAAAAGAGAGATATTTGCAATGAGATTTGGAGATATGGGATTGTTTTCTTTTAAAGCTGCATTTTTTTCGGTGCTAATTTTATTTGGTATAGTCGGGAATGCTCAAAATTTTGGTGATAAAGCATTTTATTTGGTAGACTCCTTAGATCTGGAAGACTTATCGCAACAAGATCGTAAATTGTTGGATTCGTGTTTGTTTGGATTTGCTAAGGCTCAAGAAGATACTGCCGCACTTTCGTGGATAATTGTATTAACAGATTTGGTTGATAATGATGATGTAGGAGAGCAATATTCAATCTATGCCAGTGAATATATTAAGCGTCATCTCAATATCCCATTTTTGTCGCGGAAAGAAGCGAAGTTCTATTATTATCAATTGGCTGATGTTTATTCTCAATTAGGACTTTATGAAGATAAAAGAGGGGCGATATCAGCTTCACTTAATTATTATCAGGAGTCACTTAAAATATTTGAATCATTAGGAGAGAGTGAAGGATTAGGTAAGCTTTATCTAAACCTGAGTGGTTTGTATTATGGGATGCGAGAAGCAGATGTTGCATTGGAGTATTCAAATAAAGCTTTGGAAATTGCCCGTCAAATTGAGAATAAGCCAGAATTAATGGTTTATGCGCTAAATAATTTGGCTGTGCTTTATTCTGACATGGGGAATAAAGAAAAATCTTTGGAATATCAGTTTAAATCGTTGGCAATTTGTGATTCAACGGGGAATAAGTTTGGCGCCGGAATGATCAATAATAATATTGGTGGTGTCTACAGCCAAATGGAAGAATCTGAATTAGCGTTTAAACACTTTATGTTAGCTGAGCAAATATTTCAAGATTTAAAAAACGACACATGGGCATCCTATACCTATCATAAAATGGGATCTGCTTTTCTCTCCAATAAAGAATTTCAAAAGGCAGAGAGATATGCCAACCTATGCTATGAACATGCAGAATTAAGCGGAGATGTTCAACCTAAATTACGTGCGGCTAACTTTTTGTATCGCTTAAATGAAACAGCCGGGAACTATAAAGAAGCTTTTTACTATTATCAAAAGCACGAACACCTGACAGACAGCATTTCTGGAGAAAAAGTTCGAATGACCACTAGAAAAATGGAAATGGATTTCCAAATAGAAAAGGAAAGAGTAATTGCAGATAAAGAGAATGAGAAAAAACTAGAGGTTTCCATTGAAAGAGAAAAACGTCAAGAGTTAATTTCATATGCTATTCTTGGAGGATTAATTTTGGTCTGTATTTTTATGTTTGTGCTCTTTTTTAGGTTGCGCATTATCATTAAGCAAAAAAAGGTAATTGAAAAGCAAAATGATGAACGTAAACTGCTTTTGAAAGAAATTCATCACCGCGTAAAAAATAACTTTCAAATTGTAAGTAGTGTTTTAAAATTGCAAGCTGCCGAGGAAGATAATACCATAATTGATCGTGCTTTTGACGACGCAATAAACAGAATTCATAGTATGGCTGCTGTGCATGAAATGATTTATAAACAAGACGACTTTGCAGCGATCGCACCTAAAAATTATTTCAATAAATTAACGGACTCTATGCGGACTTATGCTTTGCTACATAACATTCATTTTGACGTTGATTCGGAAGTGGAGGCTTTAAGTGTACAAACATTAATTCCTCTTGGCATTTCAGTAAATGAAATGATAACTAATTCAATCAAATATGCTTTTACAGATGAGCATGAAAACCCAAAAATTAGAATTCGATTGAACCAACAGCATGGAAATTATATCCTCACATATCAAGATAACGGAATTGGGTTTGCAAGCCATTTTAAGTCAGATTCGTTTGGAATGGAGTTGATTGAAACAATTTTGGAGCAAATAGATGGAAAGCTTGAAAAAGAAGAGGATACCGATTGGAGCACGCATCTAAATATTCGATTTTAGTTGAGTGCTTTCCAATGTCAAACGCTCCTCTAGTCAATAAATTAAGCATGTAAAAGAATCTCAGCTCTTTCTCTGTAATTACTTAAAATTAGTTTAACTTTGCAGGTTTTAATTTGATAATTTCTAAGTATGTTAATGATAATCCAATTAATTCTAGGTTTAGGTCTACTTGTATTCCTGCATGAATTAGGTCACTTTTTATTCGCTCGATTATTCGGTATGCGCGTTGAAAAGTTCGTCATCTTTATGGATATTTTTGACTTTAAACTCTTTAAGTTTACAAAGGGTGAAACGGAATATTCAATTGGTTGGTTACCAATTGGCGGTTATGTTAAAATCGCTGGTATGGTTGACGAATCTATGGATAAAGATCAGTTGAAGGAAGAGCCAAAACCGGATGAGTTTAGATCTTTTGCTGCTTGGAAAAGAATCATTGTGTTATTAGGAGGAGTAATCGTAAACCTAATTGTTGGGTTAGTTATTTTTACTTGTGTTATTTACTTTGGAG
>CAKZPK010000306.1 GCA_937139035.1 uncultured Crocinitomix sp.
ATGTAGGAGCGTATGTTAAATCCTTATCAAGCATTTCTTCCATTGTAACTAATGAAGAAACTAACATTACATAGAGCGGTGTGCCTTCATTTTCAGGAAATAAGTAGAAATCAGCAATGTCTTTATGAGGTAATGCGTTCACGCCTGTTGATTCAATTCCCAAGGCAATGGCATCATCAAGACTGTAAACCACATAGGCGTTTCCTATGGTAACTTTATCTGGACCAGCAACCGTTTGACCAGTTGCAATTAATGCAGATGTACCATCTTCTGAAGGGGCAACGCTTCCAATGTTTCCATTGCCGTATGTTATATTAACTTTAGGTATAGCCATGTTAATTAGTATTTCGGTGTTTTTTTCGTAAGAATGTCATGTCGGCATTCTCGGTTAATTTATGAGTGATTTTTTCAAGTGAGCGACCTATTACATAACCGCCCAAACCTAACTCAAGTAATCCCCAAAAATCGGGTTCAAGTTCTGCGTTAGGTAAGTTGAATGCTGGTGCAATAAATTTGGAATAAACTACTATTGATGCGAATGCGAGCATTACAATCGGTCTCCATGATCGTTGTAATTTTGTTCCATTTAGTTCAGCAAGTAATACTTCTTTTTGGAAGCCAGCAACTTCAGTAAGTTTATCTGTTGCAATTTGGGTAAGTTGATTTTTAGCCTTTAGCTTTTCTTCATCATTCGTTACAATACCGTCAATGGCATTCCCCATATTCTCAACTAACTCGCTGGCAGATCCTTTTAATATTTTGTCTAGTAGTTTCAAAAAATGTTGTATTAAACTGGCTTGTGGGCAGGGGAACTATGAAAGCTCCGCCGACCTACTAAGCCCTTTTATGTGTTTAATGATTTTAATGCGCTGATCAAGTTTGGTTGGGGATGACAGTCTGACTTATCAGATCTGTACGAGGTGTGTGTATAAACACCAGGACTACCTTTTAAAGCATTCATGCTTAAGTCCCACATATCTTCATTATAGGTAAGGGGTATGTTGTAAACATGGTTCCAATACTTCAACAATTTAGTGGTAGATTGAATTTGATAATCCGTATATCGTTGGTAATATTCATATCCGCGATAGCCTTCAGGGTAATGGATGACCTCTGTAGAATCAACCACAACCTTTAACCGTTTACCTTTACTATCTAATCGGTTTCCAGTACCATAATCGTTAGGCCATGCTCGGTATTCGCCATCAATGTGTTTTAATGCTCCCCAATTGTCAATTTCTACACCTATACAAACTTTGTTAAGGTTTTGGTAGGCGATATCATGCTGGGCAAATACGTTCGATTTAATTCCTAAATGGTAGCCCCAAAATCGGCTGGAGTGTAATTGATAAATGCTGTCTGCTCCAATTATAATAGGTGTGCAAATTTTACCGGGTTTCAAAAATTGACGGTGATCTCCGCTTATTCCTTTTCCACTTGCTGTGTGGTGAAGACAAACCTGCGTTTTTTCAGTTACTTCTTTGAAATATTGGTTGTTTGGAAAATCAAGTGGTTCAATGCCGTTTAAAAGTGCTTTAATTTCCGTTTGATCCATACTGAAGGAGTTTGCTGACAATCCAATGAATGGAGTTGCGAATGTGAGTAATGCGATTAATAAAAGTTGTTTCATGATATAAATGCGTTTTAGTTATTGTTTTGCACCCAAAAACCTCGCTGTGGTGTTCAGCGAGGTTTTTATTATTATAAGCTTTGAGTTAGACTACCGTTCCGTCGATAATTGCTCCTCGCATTTTATCGTCTTCAATCGTAGTTCCGATATACTCACCGTAGATTCTAATACGGCTATGTGGAACTTTGTAAGTCATATCTTGTTTAGCAGAGACATAGCTTAATCCTAAAGAATAAGTATCAAACATGGTGTTTGATTTCTCAACGATTATGGACGCCCATTTGTCACCAGCAACTGCTGCTGCACCAATCAACTTCTTTGTGTTGGCTGCTACATATTTTATTGGTAACAATTCATTAACTGTAACATTGATTCCGAATAAAGAACCTATTTCCCCTGTTTTTAGGTTTGTCAATAAAGTTTTTTCTGCTGATGTCAACTCTTCAGCCAATAAATCATACTTATGCGCTTTACACATTACAAGAACAAAGTCCTTACCTGTGTAGGCTTCAGCAAGTTTTAAAATGTCGGCTTTGGTAATCCTCTTGGTTCCAGTAGATTCTCTTTCATCTCCAGTACCTTGAATAACGGGAGTGCCTGCTGCATGAGAAGGAGGTGCAACGTTATGAATAGAATCAATCGCTAATTTTGAGTTCAATGATTTCACAATCAAATCCTTCACGGCTTTATCCTTATCCATAGCCAAATTCTTCATTTCTGTAACTGACACTTTATATACTTTTGAAGTATAGTTTGTCCAAGGAATGAATGTACTCTCATCACCGACGTTATCAGGTTCTCCAAACGTGTCTTCGGTGCCTACCCCAGTTTCGAATTCAAATTCATTAATAATTTTGTCAACGTCAATACCCTTTGCCTGTCGAGCTTCGGAATTAACACCTCCAAAAAGTTGTGTGAAATTATCCTCCAAGTTTTGGACGGAATGCAGTAAAATGGGTGCAACATATTTATTGAGTGTGGCACCTGATGAAAAGTCTGGCATGGCTTAGTTTTTAAATTTTGCGTTATACAATTTGTCGAATTCGGCTTCGTTGGAATTGGATAATTCCTCCCGCTCTTCAGGAGTGTAATCATCCCAAGTTTTATTTGAAGGATCAGATCCGCCTCCACCTTTCAGGTTTTGCTCTAAAAGATTTACAATTTTATTGTTTAAAGCATCTGCACCAGTTGGTGGATCTCCCGCTGGTGGATCTCCTGATGGAGGATCGCCTGCTGGTGGATTTGAATTTGATGGTGTAGATGTCATTCCGTCAATCATTTTAAGAGTGGCAGATGGGGCTGATTTAGCCAATTCTTTAACATCATCTTCTTTCATGCCTTTTGACTTACCATAGTTGGTAATTGCATTTTGTGCTATCTCATCTTTTTTGTTGATAGCTTCGATTACTTGATCTTCTGTCGCGTTTTCGGGCAACCCAAGATGTGATAATACTTTTTTCATATCTGATTTTTCGTTGTTTTGATTTGTGATTTGCATTTGAACCTTTACCGATTCAGGAATTTTGAACTGCATATTTTGCAGATCCTGAAAGGCGTTTTCAGGTAAAGTGTCTGTAGTGTCAAGTACTTCGTCTATAAAACCATTACTTTTTGCATCTGTTGCATTTAACCAAGTGGTATTACGCATCATTTCTGAAATCTCTTTTTTCTTGATTCCAGTTTTTTCAACATATTCAGTAATAGCTTGATTTCGAAGATTCTCGTACATCTTCTTTTTAGAATCAAAATCCTCTAAATGCTCTATTTTGGCATACATAGCAGGATCATGAATCATGTACTGCGTGTTTTTGGATGCCGTTATTTTTTTAAATGACAAACTCACAGTTGTAGCAGAACTTGCAACTAATGCTCCAAGTACAACATTTCGCTCACCAGTAAACCGTCTTATTTGATTCGCTATTTCATTTCCTTCAAACATTTGCCCTCCGGGTGAATTGATATAGCCATCAAGATCTGTTATGCCCTTTTTAATTAATTCATCTACCATTCGCGTGAACGATTTAGAATCATTATCCCACCAATCGATAGCTCCTATAATTTTGA
>CAKZPK010000307.1 GCA_937139035.1 uncultured Crocinitomix sp.
CACGGGAAGCTTTGATTGATAAGCCGTGACAAATAACCTAACTTATTATGCTAATTGGCTGTGCAGGATTTGTAATCCGGCACCTAGAATACTAGACGACTTGATTGTGTTGCGCGGGATTGCAAACCCTGCGAAGCACGGGAAGCTTTGGTTGATAAGCCGTGACAAATTTGACCAAACTTATTATGCTAATTGGCTGTGCAGGATTTGTAATCCTGCACCTAGAATACTAGGCGGTTTGATAGCTGTGCGCAGGATTGCAAATCCTGCGAAGCTTTGGGAAACTTTGATTGCAAACCCTGCGAAGCATTGGGAAGTCCTGAGAACGATTGGTTATGAAACCATAATTCAGTACAAAAAATAATCCCGATCACTTTGGCGAATGACCGGGATTCCATGAAAAAATCTACTATTTTACTTACGCTTACTTTTGAAAATAATAGCTTCTTTAGGAGCAAAAGCTCCAATGTCTTTTTGTTTTTAGGTGGCCTTTATATCAGCCTCTATTAGTAAGACACATAAAGTCAATAAAAGTTACACAAAAAGTGAAAAAAAATTTATTCATCCGAAATTTCTTTCCATTGATCGGTCGTTAGCTCCCTCTAATCGGTTAAAAATCAAAAGATCTGACTTAAGATGTTTTTTTTAAAATTTTCTTACTTAAACTGAAATTTATAGATGGATTTATGTCTTCTTTGCCCTCTATTTTTTCGCTTATAGATATATTTTTTCTGAAATTCGTTCTTTTTCTTTAGGAGTATATGTTTCGTTCCTTTATTCACAGTTTCAAATCGAGGTGTCAAGTATATTTCGTATGCAGAACAAGAATTATTAGTCTGTACTTCTAAAGGTTCATAGAATATCCAAGTAATTTCAAACGGCAAGTTGCACCTTGCAATTTTATTATGCTCAAGACTTAACCAATAAGAAGATGTATCCTTCACCCCATAATAATCAACCTCAGAGGAATCTAAAGCATCATAAACGAATAGACTTGTTGAATCTTCAAGATCCGTATTAATACAATTTGCAAAACCAGTAGGAATTACCAGCGAATCAAAGTCGAATTTTAATTTCCGACCTGAATAAGCATAAGTTCCAATCCCTCTCGAAGTATTTCCAGTACACTGACATCTTATCCAATAATCAAATGTCCCATTATCATGCAATACATATGTTTCACTAGTTCCAAAGTAGAAAGAATTAGTTTGTCTTAAAGTATCCTGACCATAGGTTGCAGATGAACAAAAAAGAATAAACAGAAAAATTGAAACCACTTTCATATTATAACATAGATGCAAAAATGAAAGCTATTCCATAAAGTATACCTATTTTTTTACAAACTGTTGAACAGTAACTCTTTCTACACTAGAAAAGCGAATAAGATATTGACCTGCATTTAATGTAGAAATATCCAATTGATTCACTGCTTTGTTTGAAACTAAAACTGTTTGCCCTTGCAAATTAATAATTTCAATACGGTCATACGATTTTCCTTTAGTATAGATATTTAGTTGATCTTTAGCAGGGTTTGGAAATACAATGAAGTCATTAACTAAAGGTTCATTTTCCTCAACACTTGCAAACTCAGCTTTGTACTTTACATTAAACACAGGAGCAAATTCTTCAACATCTCCATTTGTAAACGTAATTAGTTCGCCAGAAGCATCTTGAGCCGCAATAGAAAATTGCATCACTCCATCATTTGAAATCAATGGTAAGAAAGCTTCAGGTAAATCAATTCTAATCCAATCTGTATCTTCCTCATTCAATCCAAAAACACAAGCAGTTCCCGTAATATCACCTTCATCCGAAAAATCAGCTGCATCAATTGCTTCACCTGCTCCTAAGAATCCATTTTTCATAGTTAATTCAACCTCTGCTCCAACCGGATCACCGCCGTCTACATTTTCACGGCGCAAGAAAATACTTGCCCCTGTAATTACAGTGTCTGCCATTGCCGTAGTATTGAATGATAAAATTACTTTTTCATCATCTCCTCCACTTTCACCCATGTTCAGGTCTGTGTTTGTATCTCCGTCTGAAGAAATGGCACCGTTATTTTCATCTAATTCTGCCAAGAAGTAAGCATCATCCATGAAAAACTTGTGATAGAACTTTTGGAACTGATAATCAATCATGCTATAGTAACCGTCAACTGAAAGGTGGAAGCAATCGCGCACCAAACCATAATCACGCATACTTACCTTTGGAGAAGGATAAGTTACATCTCCATATGGCAACGGTTGTGTTAGCGGTGCATATGTTCCACCAGGATCAACTCCTAATGGATCTTCCTGTCCATAAACATATTGCATTAAAGCCGGAACATGCACAAAATCAATTTGCGGATCTGATAAAGACGCGTCATATAAGCGATCTGAAAAATCATTCAATAAAGAATTCAGTTGCTCAAAAGTTGGAAATCCCATTTCCTCCCAATTTCCATAAAACGGATGGCTTTCCTCTAAAGGAGCGGCGTCATTAATAACCTCTGCAAAATTTGCGTACATATATCCACTAAATACAATTTGGATATCTGGTCGTACACTTTTAATAAAGTCTACTACAGCAAATACTTCGTCATAGGTTTCATCACTTAATTCTTCTGTTTCTTCTGGTGTTAAATCAACATTCCAGGCGCCCAAAAAGTCGTTACCGCTTAAGCTAATATGCACGGCTTCAATACTTGGTTTAGAATCTAATTGATTTTCAATTTCTGTCATTCTGGCTTCTTCCAAAAAATCTTCAGTACGAGCACCATTAACTGATAAGGTAGCATTACTATAGAAGTTCATGTTGGATTGTCCCCAATGTTCAAATACATTATTAAATGTGCCGTCAGCATTCATAAAGAATGCCCAGCTATCACCAATTAATAATACTTTCGGTTCGATATCTTCAGAACATTGCGCAAATGATGTAAATGTTGTTGAAAATAGTAAGGTAGTAAAGAGTAGTAAGTTTTTCATTTAGTCGTTTTTTCGTCAACCAAATATAAACAAATTGCCTTATTAAAGTTGTTCTGGCTGAATGAATTATCTACTAAATCGATCAATTATAGCTTGATTCAAGCAAAAGGTTGCAAAAACTGCCGTTAACTATCAGACTTAGAGATGCCGAACATATTAATTGGAATTCCATGATAGCTATCTATCGACTTGATAATCGACATACCGTTTCTCCGAGCAACTGTAGCTGAGCCCATGTTTTCAATATGTACAATTGAAATCAATAGGTCTGCATAGTTTAGCCTAAAAGCTTCTTCTTTTACTTTAATCGCAGCTTCTGTAGCATATCCCATTCCCCAAAATTTTGGCAGAATTGAATAACCAATTTCCAAATAGGTTTCATTTTCAATAGTTTGCACTAACAAGCCACATTGTCCTATGAATTCTCCAGATGTTTTATCTATCAACACATTAAGCCCGCCTAAATCATTTTCATAACGATTAAGTACTTTATCAAACCAAAATTGGCAAAGTTCATTTTGAGATAATGAGGAATCTAAGGCCAAGAACTTTACAGCATCTGGTTCAGAAAATAAAGGCAACCAAGTATCAAAGTCCGTCAGCTCCAATAATCGAAATTGAAGCCGTTCTGTTTCTATACCTTCTAACGTATATTTCATTATTTAATCAATGCAAAATCCATCCGTAATAAAAGACTTATTTTCCAATATATTTTTTGGTGGTTAGTAGTAATTTCCTCATATGACAAGGGCTGGTCATAACTTGACTGACTAATAGTATATTTACTCGTCGTATTCGCGTATCCTGCTTCAACAGAAATTCCTGCCAAATCATATTCACTAAACAAAACTGTAAAACCTGCACCAAAATACGGATTCCATTGTATTTCATTTGAAACCCGATAATTGGTATAATAATTAGTACTTGGTTCTCTTAATGTATAGCGGTAATCATTTTCTACAGAGGATTGCCAACCCACTATTAATTTTGGAAACATCCCTACTCCTTTCACTCTAAACAAATAAGAAATGCCAACATTTGCTCTATAATACAAACCTCCATACAATGACGGTTTATCCGCTAATGTATTTTGCTCATATACGACTTCATAATCTGAATAATACGAATCAAAGGCTGGTATAAAACGCTTCTTGCTTCGCGTTGCAAAATGTGTTGCAACATCAGCATGAATTCCTATATTATTTTTCATACGGTACTCCCATCCTATCCCTACAAAAGGTCCTGCCCCAAAAGTACTTTCTGCAATCGATATTCCATATTCATTTATTGAAGATGAATTATTTGAAAACCCGTTAGTTCCAATATTAAAATTTAGAAAAAAAGTAGAATCTCGCGGTCCACTACTCTTTCCTTGCGCAAAACTTAAACTTGCACTAAAAAGCAATATTATGACTAAAAACAACCTCATTTATAAATTCGAATTAAGTTGGTCGTTTTGCTGAAAGTGGTTCCATCAGCTAATTTCATATAAACAGTAAATTCAAAATCTCGACTTTCCTCTGGTAATTCCATCAATAACAAATCAGCATAATTTGGCATTGGATTTTCATAAAACAAATGACTGTATTGATTTGTGATATAAGGATCGCTTAATGGGCTTGTATTTAAATAACTATGGTTGAAAATGACGAAATAATCATTTAATGATGTTCCGGCAGGATGTTCTGAATCAAAATCAATATTTGAAAATACATTAATAGAATCGGGTCTGTTAATATTATGCGGCGGTGTTTCGGTATCAAAATAGCGCCCTCTACTTCGTGAAACTTCTTCTGGGAAAAGGTTCATTCGAATAACATATGCCACTGCAGGAATAGAATCTAGTGTATTAACAACAGGTACATCCCCTGTATTTTCGGCATTTTCAACAGTTAAATCCGTGAATTTATAATCCAGAGAAATATCTCCTTCACAGCTCAGCATGACAGCCATTAAGATTCCTGAGAAAATAAAGCCCTTAACCATTTTATAATTTTTGAATCATTCTATTATTTACCTCACTATAGCCAGTTTTGAAATGCTCTTCAAAAACCCCCACCTTTTTATATCCTAACCGTTCATAAAAACGAATGGCATTTTTGTTCTCCTCTAAAACCAATAATTCAATATTCGCACATTTTTTTTGAATTGCATATTCCTTCAACCAGTGCATTGCTTCCGCTCCGACACCTTTTCCTCTTGCATTCAGATTTAAATATAGCTTACTTAGCTTCAACGATTCATGCTTAATTTCAAAGCCTATATACCCCATTACCTCCTCATTATTTTGAATTATATAATATTCAAAACCCCTTTCTATTTGCTTTGCAATTGCAGATTCACTTTGATACTTATCCAAAAAATAAATGATATGGCTTTTTCTAATATATGCCCCATAATCAAGTGGAAAAAGCAAATAAGCCAATTCTGAAACTACCTTAATTTCATTTGGAGTTGATACTTTGACAAAATTCATTCGACTAATTTGCTTTGCCTTTGTATTGTGTATACATCAAAAGTTCGTCCACATGCTTCATTTTCAAATCGACATATTTTGTTCCTTCTAAACTTTCTAAACTAAGGGTTGTATCACTAATAATATCATCACTATTAAACCCATAATCAACGTCTAATGTTCTAATTTCTATATCAGCCTTAGGCGTTAAATGATAGATGGTTGTTTTATGCGAACGGAGATGATTATAGCTGTTTTTAGTGAATTTATATAGGACGCTACTTCCATTATACAATACATTTATACCAGCTTCAGGCGTGCTATTACTAAAATCATTATCACCTAACAATTTGCGAGTACTTTCCTTATTAAGGCGTAAAGATTTAAAGGCAAGTACTGTTTTATACATTTGAGGAACCTCAAAATTGAGAGAGAACTTGGCAGCAATGGGTTTAACCTTTGATCGAATATCAAAAAATGAAGTGAGCTCTGTTTTAAGCTCGGCCGTGTAAACTACATTACCTGCAGCTAATTCTTTAAAATCTTCTAACTCTAATTCAGCATCAAAACTCCCTGTTCCTGTTGATGAAAGGCTTACCTTATCTGATAATTTAATCTTTTTAGAATTTTTATTATTTCGGATGATTAATTCAACATGCAAATAGTCCGCCTCATCTTGGTCATTGAATTTATAATCATACACGATTGGAAATGGTTGAAGTGATTCTAAATCAAAACTCAAATCAATGAATACAGCATCTACCGTCTTTTTGATATCAACATCCAACATTGAACTGTCACGATAATGCTCCCCTTCTATCCATTGGTAACCTGATTCATACCCCCACCAAGCAACGTCTTGAATAAATTCGTAAGCACCACGTTGACCTTTTGCTAGCTCTCGAATTTCCCAATAGCTTAATGTTTTGTTCTCTTCAGTCCCTTCATTATTTGCTTCAGCTTCCTCCCACACTTCATCATCATACCCCTCCAAATTGCAGCTTTGCATTAAAACCGTAAAGAGCATCAACAAACAAAAGAGCACCTTGCTTTTTAGAAATAACATAGGATGAAAATAAGCATTTTTAAGGATTGAGACGTTATTTGTTATTTGGCAGGTTATTTTATCCCTCTAATTTCTCAATTAATCGGGCATTATAATCGCATGAATCCTGTTACTGAATAATTTATGATGTAGGTGTATTCTTTACGAATTGGATAGAGGTCAAGTTGATCAGCAAAGTCTTTATGTGTGTAAATTCTAATCTTATACGTTCCTGTATTATAATCAGATCCGACATTTTCTACTTCAAAATCATCTGTTTTGTATTTTTTAGAAATTTCTTTTTCAATTTCTTGCAAGGCTTTTTTCGAATCTCGAATGTCTTCATTTAAATAAGTAACTTCAAAATAACCTATATACTTCTCCCACACATATCCTCCATCATTCAAAACAAAGACATTTGAATCTACCCGTAGCCTTTCTAAATATTCAAGAGCTTGTTCTTGTCCATAAAATACAACCCTAATATATTTTATTGAATCTGTTTTACCGTATAGCTTTTCAATATATTCCCTTTCAATATGATAAGATCTCTTTTTTGAGGTTAAACTCTTGCATCCAATATTAAGATTAAAAGTTTCAACGATAGAATCCCCTTTAGTTAAATACATGTTATAATCATAACCACACTCATATGGGTCACTCAATTTAAAGTTCCACGAAGATTGTATTTGATTAAGCAAAGCGGTATCTCTTATTGAAAATTGACCGATACTGTCTGCCAAAGAACTACGACTAAAATCTGACCAATAAACTCCAAATAATTCAAATTCACCAGAGTTAAAATCATATCCTTCAAAAACCTGAGCAGAATCTAAAGTTTGTGCATACAATGTTTCTTTAACTTCTGGTACATGCTTGAAACAGCCTGTTAAAACAAACGTTAACAATACAGTAAAAACTACGAGAATTTTAGATTTTAACATTAGAATTTGAAGATACTATAAATCATTTATTTCGTTCATGCAATCGTAAACCTTTTTCAAGTAAATACATCATCTCTAAGATTCTTTTTGCCCTAGTCTCTTCCTGTTTGGCACTGTAAATCCAATCCTGATATGCTTTTCGTTCTCCGTCTGTCAACTTGTTGAAAATAGCCAATAAAGATGCAGGTTCATATTCAAAACAGGTCAAGAGCTCTGCCTTAATTTCAAACAAAGTCCAATCGGGATATAAAATAAGATTAACTGTATCTCCCGCCTCCTTTAAAATCTTTTTACGAATTGCTTTTTTAACAGGTAAGAATAACCTGCCATTACCCATTGGCATTAGTTTATATTGCTTTAACTCATAACCATCAATACTTCCTTTGACGGTTACCCAGCCAAAAGGCTTTGTTTTGTCTTGAATTATTTCTGGAATTGCAGCATAAGTCCAACCTCCTTTGCCTGGAAATTTTTCTAATAGATAATTTCCGTTCAACAATGGAAGCTCCGAACTATCTATTGCCATGCACAAAACTGTAAACGAATTAAATTAACTGGAAAAAGTTTGGAAATCAGATTCTAATAACTTCCTATAAGTCTGCTGCATTAGCAATAAGTTCAGCCACATCTAACACTTCAACCTCTGCTTCTTTATTGAAGTTTTTAACGCCATCAGTCATCATAGTATTGCAAAATGGGCAACCTGTAGCAATTACATTCGGATTCCCTTCTAAAGCCTCCTCTGTGCGTTCTACATTAATCTCTTTATCCCCTTTTTCTGCTTCTTTAAACATTTGCGCTCCACCTGCTCCACAACATAAACCTTTAGCCTTGCAACGCTTCATCTCAACGAGTTCAGCATCCAACTTACGTAAAAGCTCACGCGGAGCCTCATAAACATCATTCGCACGACCTAAATAACAAGGGTCGTGGAAAGTGATTTTCTTTCCTTTAAATGCACCACCTTCAACAGATAGTTTTCCTGAAGTAAATAAATCTTGAATTAACTGTGTGTGATGAATCACCTCATAGTTACCACCAAGTTCAGGATATTCATTTTTAAGTGTATTAAAACAATGTGGACATCCAGTAACAATCTTCTTTACCTCATATCCGTCAAGCACCTGAATATTCATCATGGCTTGCATTTGAAATAAAAATTCATTTCCTGCTCTTTTAGCAGGATCACCGGTACAAGATTCCTCGGCGCCTAGAACAGCAAATTTAACCTCGCACTTATTTAAAATTTTAACAATTGCCTTTGTTATCTTCTTTGCTCTATCATCAAAACTACCGGAACAACCTACCCAAAAAAGCACATCAGGTTTTTCACCTGAGGCCATCATCTCTGCCATTGTTGGAACTTTCAATTCGCTCATTCTTTTAATTTTATAATCCCGACTTTAAGTCGAGGGTTATTTTTTAAATACTTCTATTGTCGTTTTCTCTTCAACCAAATCAGTAAACTTTCCTTTATACTGCGTTGCTCTTACCACGTGGTTATCTACCCAATGATAGTTTCCTCCTCTTGGTTTCCCCATCACCATTCCTTGATATTTAAACCCATGTTTATTCAACCATTGCTCAGTTACTTCGCGGTGTTCTTCTAACCTAGAAGTAAAAAAGGTAATGATATGGCCTTGGTCATACCATTTGTTCAAAATTTCAAGTGCGTCTGGATATACTTTGGCAGTAGCCATTCGCTCAGGCTCTTCATTTGGAATGTCGTCACAAATTGTTCCGTCAATGTCTATCAGGTAATTTTTAACTCCTTCTGGCAGAATTGGAGATATTTTTTCTCCATCTACAATTTTATCTTCCAAATTATGCTTCATCTTTCCAATTTAGTCGATCGGAAGGAGAAAATTGCCAAGGTGCCTGATTATTTTCAATATTTGTGTTCATTGTGGCTAGTTCTGATGGCATTTTAGATTCTTCCATCACCAAATAGCGTCTCAGGTCCATTATAATTTCTAAAGGATCTATATTTACTGGACAAGCTTGCACACATGCATTACAACTAGTACATGCCCAAATTTCTTCTTCTGTAATATAATCTCCTAATAAAGATTTTCCATCTTCCCACTTCTCGCCTTCTTTACGTACTCCATTTCCAACCTCTTCTGCTCTATCTCGAACATCCATCATGATTTTACGTGGAGAAAGTTTTTTACCCGTAATATTTGCAGGACATTCTGAAGTACACCTACCACACTCGGTACAAGTGTATGCATTCAAAATATTTACCCAAGTTAAATCTTTTACATCCTTTGCTCCAAATTTTTGAGGTACAGCATTTGGGTCAACTTCTGGCACTGCATATGGATCTGCGTTAGGATCTAGCATCAACTTCACCTCATTGGTAACACTCTCCATATTTGTGAACTGTCCTTTAGGCTTCAATTTTGTGTAGAAGGTATTTGGGAAAGCAAAGAAAATATGTAAGTGCTTTGAATATGGTAAATAGCAAATAAATGCAAATACAGTTAAAATGTGTCCCCACCATCCAATACCTTCAAGCAAATGCAAAGTATCTAAACTCATTCCTTCAAAAATTGCAGGTCCGATCCATGAGCTTAATACAAATCCATAAGAACCATGTTCTTCAGCTAAGTGAATTGCTTCATCAGCTCCGTTCATTGTAAAAATGAACATTACTAATAGAAATTCTAAATAAAGAATAATATTACCATCTAATTTTGGCCATCCGGTCATTTCACTTTTATGGAAACGCGGTATTTTCAATAAATTTCTTCTTGATAAAAAGCCAAACGTGGCGATTAACGCTAAGAATGATAGAATTTCAATTAAGCTAATGATGAAGGTATATAAACCGCCTAATGAAGGTTGAAAGAATCGGTGTGTACCAAACGTTCCATCAATAATAATTTCAATAAGCTCTACCTGTGTAAAAAGAAAAGCCACATAAATAAAAATGTGGAATACTGCCGCAACAGGTCGAGCAGTCATTTTTGATTGCCCTAAAGCAACTCGCGCCATTGTTTTCCAACGTTCCTTCTTGTTATCAGAACGATCTTCATCTCTTCCAAGACGAATGTTTGCAATGATTTTTTTAACGTTATATCCAAAAAAGACACTCGATCCTACTAATACGAGTACAAAAATAATTTGACTAATGATTTCCATTCACAAATAAAATTAAGGGTTGAATGTATTTCTAAGGGTGCTCATCAAGAATTTCTTTCAATTCCTTTTCTTCTGCCGCAGTTAGCGGAACACCTTTTTTCTTTCTACCTAATAATGAAAAGTGTACAAAGTTTTCAGGGTTTGCTTGAAGTTCACTCAATAAATCTTGCAAGGCCTGATTTGTTTCTATTAACTCTGTATGTAAACTATCTGTTTGAATCAGCTTACCTAATGTACCATCTCCTGTATTAATCTCTGCAAGAACATCATTTAATCCAGCCAATGTGTTTTTTGTTTCATTGATAACACCTTTCAAGTCTGAATTAGCAAGAGTATCAGAAATTGAAGCAATATTGTCGATAGTATGGGAAATTTCTTCTGATTTACTTGCCAAGTTGTCTGTTACATCACTAACATCTTTCAAGATTTTTGTTACCATATCCGTTTCCTGAGTAATTAAGATACTCAAGTTATCAGCCAATTCTGCAAAGGTTCCAATTGCATCACGCACCTCATATAAACTTTCATCAATGGTATAGGCAGCTGAAGTATCCCAGAATGCACCAACCGATACAATAATTGCATCAACAGATCCAATCAACTCTTCTGTTTTCTTCTTTAATGGTAAAATTTGTTCGTTAATCTGATCCTCTAATGACTGCTCAATGCTTCCAACTAAAGTATCTCCGGATTCATAATATGCAAGCACCGCATCTTGATTCAATTTTAAATCTAACGCCTTAGTTCCCAATATGTCAGAACTAATTAACTCAATTTTTGATCCAGCTGGAATTTGTAATTCTTTATTGTCAATTGTATAAGAAACTAAAATAGTGTCAGGATAGCTTGGGTGCAATCCAACAGATTTAACCTGTCCAATTTTCAACCCATTTAATTGCACTTCGTTTGAAACTTGCAACCCTTGTGAATTACTGAATTTTGTGTAATAAATACGATCCTCGCCAAATAGTGAACCGCCCTTTAAAAAGTTTACGCCCACAAAAAGAAGCAATAATCCCAGCACCACTAAAAGACCGACTTTAAATTCCTTTGATACTTTCATTTCAACTAATCTGTTTCTAATTATGGTTTAAACCCCAATTTAACTGCTAAAATAATGGAAAATTTTCGATTGAAATTAATTTTCGGTCAATTTAATGGCTTTTTCAATGCTGATTCTTTCTTTTCCCATGAAAGCTACTACAAAGGCATTTTCGAATCCTTTTTCACGCATTTCAAGCTTGAGTGTTTTTGCAGACTCAAGATCCTCAAACAAGCCCACAGTGTACTTGTGCAGGTCATTACTTTCATAAGTCCATACAGACATTCCTAAAAAACGGGCATCAAATACACTAACGTTTTCAGCTGTGGTGGCTATTTGTACACGATACATGACTTTAGAAGAATCAATTACTGCAGGCTCCTCAGGATCAATACCATAATCAATTGGTTCGCTTTGATCTAGCAACGTAGATTGATCTGCAGATTCATAATACACTTTATAATCTTCAAAAGCAGTGAAAATTGACCCGGCCATTGCAGTTTGGCTTGCTGTATCTGTTAAAAAATCCTCTTCGCTTGGGTTTGTTAAAAAACCAGTTTCAATAAGTACACTAGGCATTGTTGTTTTATATAACACTAAGAATCCAGCTTGGCGCACTCCTCTATTTTCACGTCCTAAGTCAACAAATTGATCTTGTACTCTTGCAGCAAACTCAATACTATGATCTAAAAAGACACTTAATTGCAATTGACGTGCAATAATTGCGTCTGCAGATAGTTTTTCATAACGTGTTTCACTGTCAGCCTCAAATTCAATGGCAGAATTTTCACGCTCTGCAATTTTTCTTTGAGCATCTGTACGGTGCAAACCTAAAACATATGTTTCTGCTCCTATTGCTTTTGCAGGTCCAGCATTGGCATGAATACAAATAAATAAATCTGCTTTATTTCTATTCGCTATTGCTGCGCGTTCATTTAATTCAATAAAAACATCAGTTTTACGTGTATAAATAACATTAATTTCAGGAAAAGCTTTTTCGATATATGCCCCAACTTTCAAACCAATTGCAAGTGTTACTTCCTTCTCATTTGAATGTGCCCCATGGCATCCTGGATCCTGCCCACCGTGCCCAGGATCAATTACTACGGTTTTAATGCCACGCATGGCATCTTCTGTCTGAGAAATCCCCAGAGTAGAAAAAAATACGCTTACACACAATATAAACGTTTTCGAAATGTTATATGCCTTAGAGCTCATCTGACTTAAAAATTCTAGATTTGTCAATCTTTTCTAATCTATATATCAAAGTTAAGACCAAAAATTGCGCATTGACAGAAACATATCGTTAGTTTTCAATTTATCATTGTTGATAATAGGACTGTTTATAACTGATTCCGCCCTTAGTCAAACAACCGTGCAATCAGGTTCTTATGAATCAGAAGGGTTAGACGCACCTGTTTATTATAGTGCAACTGACTCCATGGTTATGGATGTGATTAATGATGAAGTAACCTTATATGGCCAAGGTGTAGTTGAGTATACCGACACAAAATTAACTGCTGATAGAATCATTATTGATATTAAAACGAATGAAGTTACTGCAACTTATTCGTTAGATAGTTTAGGAAATCCTGTTGGAAAACCTGTTTTCACATCTGCAGGTGAAGAAGCTGCATGCGAATACATGAAATATAATTTTGAAACCAAAAAAGGTTTTGTAAAAGAGGTTCGAATGCAGCAAGGAGAAGGTTATATACATATGGCCGAATCAAAAATACACCCAAATGAACAAATTCATTTTAAAAACGGGAAATTTACTACTTGTGATAAAGAAGAGCCTCATTTTCATTTCAATTTAACAAAGGCTATTGTTGTTCCTGATAAAAGAATTGTAACAGGCCCAGTTTATATGGAGATTTTGCGTGTCCCTGTTCCATTGGCAGCTCCTTTTGGTTTTTTCCCGAATTCTGACACTAAAAAACCGGGTATTATTTTACCCGATTTTCAAAGCAGTAATGATCGTTATGGATTAGGACTTGACAACCTTGGTTACTACATTCCTTTAGGAGATTTTTGGGAAACTTATTTTTATGGAAGCCTTTTTACAACAGGGAGTTGGGCAGCTGAAAACAGAACCAATTATTTAAGAAAATATAAGTTTAGAGGAGATTTTGGAATACGCTACGAGCATTTAAAAGGTAAGTTTTACGACAACACTCCGGTGGTTAATAGATTCACTTTAAAATGGAACCATACTCAAGATGCAAAGGCGCATCCATCTTTAAAGTTTAATGCCTCCATTAATTTCAAATCAAACAATACAGAAAAAACAACTTTAGAAGCAATTAACCCTAACTATTTTGACAATACATTTAACTCAAGTGTGAATGTTACTAAGGCTTGGCGTACCAATAAATTTAATGGAACAATGGGTGTTAAAACTAAGTTATGGCAAAATTCGCAAAGCAAAAACTATACGATTGATTTACCATCTTATAACCTTTCTGTTAGTAGATTTGACTTAGGGGTACTTAACAAGTCTAAAATTCGTAGTAAATGGTATCAAAAAATTCCACCTAAAATAACCGTAACCTACTCACTAAATGCTTTAAACACTATAACCGCTCCAGACTCTATTTTCACACTAGGAACTTTAGATCAAGTTGGGGCTTATTCTAGAAATGGTATTGAGCATAATGCCATTGTTCAGTCTAACCTTAGAATTTTAGGAGGAAGAACAACCTTTACCCCATCAATACGTTACCGAGAATATTGGAATTTCCAAAGTGATGAATACACTTGGAATATTGTAGATGAAAAAGTAGACACAACGGCCATAAGAGGTGTAAAATCCTCTAGAGACATCTCCTTTTCAGGAGCATTGGTTGGTAACTTTTTTGGATATTATAAATTAAAGGGAAAAAAGGAAATGCGATTCCGCCATGTAGCTTCTCCTAGTGCTAGCTTTACTTTTAGACCTGAAATAGATCTTTACGAGCAAATTCAAGTAGATACAAATGGAAATTTGGGATACTACTCCCCTTTTAGTCAGAGTTTATATTCAGAGGGCGCTAGAGGATATTCTGGAAGTATCAATTTTGGAATAACCAATACTTTTGAAATGAAAAAAAGAGTGAAAGGTGACACCATTAATGAATCAGTGAAAGCTTACAAATTGGTTGACAACTTCTCTGTTAAAGGTAACTACGACTTTTTGAAGGATTCAATGAATTTGAGCAACTTTAATTTTGTTTTTAATACCGCCCGATTCCTAAAGGTATTTGGTTTCCAATCCACTGCAATACTTTCACCTTACACGTGGGATGCAACTACAGGAGTAACGAAAAGTGACTATGCCTGGGAAGATGGTAACGGCCTTGGAAGATTCACTAAAGGGAGCATTAATATTAATGCCAACTTCACCAATAAGAAAGGGCGTGACAAACAAAAAGAATTGGACGACCTCACAAAAAATAATGCAAATGATAATGCAGTAGTTAATAACCCGCGTTTTCAAAACTACTCTATCCCATGGACCTTGAACGTTGGTTACAACATAAACTACTCACAAAAATCAATCAATAATGACCTTGGTGCAAAGGTTGATTCATTTAATTTAGTGCACACGCTAAACGCATATGGTATTGTTAGTTTAAATGATAAATGGAAGATTGACTACAACCTTAACTACGACTTGATTTCCAATAAAATGCCGAGTTTACGTGTAGGATTATGGCGAGATTTACATTGCTGGGAAACAAGCCTTCAATTTCAACAATTTGGACAATGGTTTAATCCAAACCCTGACCAATACTTTAAAGCGAACTGGAGTATCTTATTTAAAATTGGCATTAAGGCATCTATGTTCCAAGACATTAAGTACGATCATACGTTCACGAACCCACTGCCCTTTGACAATTAAATAAACCAATCTAGTTTATTCGTATTTAATTTTAAACGAAGAGATTCGGTCATTCCAAAAGTCAGCTGTATTTGCAACAGTCCAATCGCCATGAAGAACTAGGCTTTTTCCTTGAAAATTTTCGTGCTCATATAGTTTTACATGTAATCCTGTTGGAATTCGAATTGAAGAAATTTCATCATTCCAACCACTTGGAATCGATCCATAATCTGCCACAGAATAAACTATTTTATTGCCCGCAAAATTTGAATGCTCAAAGAATTGAACAGCACCATTGTATCCATTATTTCCGCAAACAGGTGGATAGTTATGATTTCCAAATTGCCCCGTAAGAAAATTTCCATTTGCAATTCCAATTAAGAAAAGAGTGCTTGAATTTGTTTTATAAACGCTTTTCGCGATTCCATCTGAATAAGAAATACGAACAATCTCATCATAGTCATCATTTTTAATTTCATCCAAACTATTGTTAGAATTGTATCTTATTCGCCAGATATAATCATAATTGTCATTTTTTATGCCATCAATTTGATCATTACTATCATATCCAAATTGATAGATATATTCATAATCACCATTATCTAACTTCTCCAATTGCCCGTCATAGCTATAATCGAGTCTAAATCCCGTATTATAATCACCATCCTTAATTCTTTCTAAACGTCCTTTACTATCATACTCAAACCTGTACAACGTTGAATAATCTTTTCTAATACGCTCTATTTTATTTTCGCTGTTCCACTCTACTTCATATGCGCCCTGTATTGTATGAGACGTTTGACCATATTGATCTAATAATAATTCTGACCCCATTAAATTTAGACGCAAAAATTTCACTTTCCCGTTTCCATTTAAATACAAACCTGTTAACGGATGTACGTCTGTTTGATTTTTCAAATCAAAATAGAGCCAATTTATTTTACCAGAATGGTCAATTGAAACTGTTGTTGGTTCTGCTCCAAAAGAAACTGAACTTGCTATAAAAAATAGGATAAACGAGAGTAAGATTTTTTTCATAATTGACTTTATTAATTTGAATAAATAAATCCAAACTTTATGCCAATTCTTCTCAACCGTTTTAGATTAATTCTTTGCGGATTTAATTGATTCCCAAGTCGTATACATTGAATCTTGCGAAGGTCTATTTGGTTCCACCTCTCGTAATGGCTCAACCTCTTTTAAAGTTGCTTTACATTCGCTAGGCAATGCTTGATACAATGCTGTCCCCATAGTTTTCCATTTCATCATATCATCCGACACTTGCTTAATGATTTTTGCAGGATTACCAACTAATAAACTGCGTTTAGGAACTTCCATTTTAGCCGGAACAAAACACAAAGCACCAACTATACATTCATCCTCAATAATCACGTCATCCATTACAACGGCATTCATTCCAATCAAACAATTTTCGCCAATTGTACCTCCATGGATTATAGCCCCATGACCAATATGAGCACCTTTTTTTAAACGAACGGTTGTTCCTGGAAACATATGAATTGTGCAGTTTTCTTGCACATTACAACCGTCTTCAATTATTATTTGACCCCAGTCCCCTCTTAATGCAGCACTTGGTCCAATGTAAACATCTTTGCCAATTATTACATTTCCAGTTACAGTTGCTTGTGGATGAATGAATGCTGTTTCATGTACCACTGGAATAAATCCATTGAATTCAAATATCATGCATTGATTTTTTGTAAAGATAAGGTTTATGAAAATGTATTGAAACGAATCACCTTAAAACGTTCACCATTCCGTGGTATTCAAATACCTCGTCATTGATTTGATCACGTGCTTTAACATGCCAAACATATACGCCACTTTGCACCAGACTTCCGTCTAAATAAGTACCATCCCAACGGTCCGCAGGATTATTAGTTTGCCAAATCAATTCTCCCCAGCGGTTAAATAATTTTAAGCGAAATTCATTAAGGTTAAAGCCTTCAACAAACACGCCCCAATCCTCATTAAAAGGATCTCCATTTGGAGTAAATGCATTTGGAGCAAAGATCATTTGATCCTCTAATACTCGAATTGTATGCACGGCTGTATCTGTGCATCCATTTACAGAATTTTCAATTAGTAAAACTTCATAATCTGCAGCAATAAATTGTGGATAAACCACCTCTACAGAACCATAGTTGGTTGAAGAATTTGGCACGGCACCAGGTATTTCCCATAAATAAGAACTCGTTGGATCTGGATAAATCATGACCAATTTTAAAGCGGTATTAAAATAATCTGTTGGATTATGATCAGCATAAAAATCAGTATTCGGGATATTAAAAACAATGACTGATTGAACAATTGAATCCTGGCAACCTTGCGCATTCTCTACAAACAACTGTGCATCATAAGAACCTCCCGAGGGGTATAAATGTGTAGGGTTTTCCAAATAACTCGTATCAGAATCATCTCCAAAATACCATTTTGTTATCAGGATATCCCCTTCTGTTGAGTAGGACAAATTTTCAAAGGTTATATATTCATTTTCACAAACAGAGTCCGTTACAAAATTAGCCACAGCACCATTTAAAATTATTGGATTATCAATACTGTCAATACATCCATTTTCAGACACAACAATTAGATTGATTTCAAACTCACCAGGACCTTCATAGGTATGTGTTGGATTTTGATCATCAGCAAAAGAACCATCCCCAAAATCCCAAGTCCAAGAAGCAAAGCTAACAGGACCATCAATAGTGGTTAAGTCAGTAAAACTAAGTTCATGACCAAAACAAGCCAACCAATCCCCGGCATAAGAAACACCCGTACCAGTTATCTCAAAATCAGGTTCTGGTTTAGCAAAAACGGTGACAGATGTTGCGGCGGTGTCGTTACAAGATGCATCTTCACTATAAACAATCAGCTCAACATCATATAAACCAGCTGTAGTATAAACATATGACGGACTAAAATCATTAGACGCTACACCGTCTCCAAAATACCATTCCCAGGTATCGATATCGCCATCAGGCATAGAAGAAAGGTTTGTAAAAAACGTAGGATCACCAAAACAAACATTATCTGCAGTAAAATCAGCGGTTGGCATTGATGGCGACTCATAATCTATTTGCTTGCA
>CAKZPK010000308.1 GCA_937139035.1 uncultured Crocinitomix sp.
ATCAATAAAGTGTTCTTTGCAAATTCTTCATATCCAATGGGGTCGTGATATTCATATGCTCCAATATCTGGCCTAGTACCATGTAAATCTCTAACATTAGCAAGATAAGTGTTGTGGAAATATTGTGACGTTGCTTCTAGGTCTCCTGTTAAAACCATTCCAGAATCCCTAGCAACAGAATAAGGACCAATATTATAGACATAAACTTCTTCCGCCTCAAATTCAAATACAGCAATATCTTCATTCGCGTAGTTATGTGAAAAAGTGGTGGCCTCACCTTCTAATAAATCACCCGTACCTGCAAAAATATTATTGACAATATATGCCTCTGCTGTTCCGTCCGCAATTTGTAAAAATCGACATGATGCCTCACGCTTATTAACGACTGTATTATGTACAAAATAGAATTCGTGAGGTGCTGGATTTGTTAAGCCTTCTAATCCATAACCTACGGCATTGTTATTTAATGCAGCAGGACCTTGCATTAAAGCATTTCCTTTTATAAGTGCATAACCTCCATTAGGCAAATCAATTAAACGACTCGAATTTCCGTCAGATTCATCTGTAATTCGGTTATAAATAATGAAATTATTATTTGCTCTAGATTTTACATTGTGTCCAACATTAGTGTGGTGTGAATAACAATGACTCAAGGTGAAATTGTTTACATGGCCGATATACATATTGTGGGTAAACCCGTCGCCAAAGCCATTGTAAGCAAATTCGCAAAACTGAATAAAAATATCACCGTCATAAGGATTGCTAGTTAACAAACCATTCTCATTGTGATGGAAATAACATCTCAAAAGTGTTAAACCAACTCCGTCTAACCGAATTCCTGCTCCGTTTTCATCTGGAACAGCTGCACCCGAAAATTCAATGTTTGAAATAGTTATATTATCTCCAACGCAAACCCAGGTTCCTTTTCCTAGAATATAAGTTCCGTCAGCAATCATATGCGGCCGTGCATCAATGTCACCTTCTCCTTGAATAAATAAATTGTCTTGCTGCCAAGCGGCCAAAGCATCTGTACCTGTATAGTCTGCACTTTCAATATAAATGGTGTCAAAATCGGCAATATCAATATCTCCTGCAACGTCTGCAAGATAAAGTGCATTCGGAGTCATATAGTCATAGGAAGGTCCAATATTCCACACTGCAGCGGAACTAATAATGGGACTTACAATGAATAAAAGTAAGTGTATTAAACAAGATGTATTCATAGGTGGTTCTAATTATTAAATATAAGATATTCTATCGACAATTACTATTTTTTATTGGTCTACAACCATTGAATATTGCTCCTAAATGATGGAAAAGAAAAAGCCCTGACAAATATTGCCAGGGCTTTAATCTTGTTGAAAATATATGTTGTAATTCTACTTACTCCATTCGGCAATAGAGTCTTTGTTCATTTTAACATAGTCTGAATTTCCAGCTTTTTCAGCTGCTGCCATTGATAGTTTTGCTGTAGCAATTGCTTCTTTTTTCTTGCCCAATTTAGCTTCAATTAAGGACTGTTTTCTCAACATCCAAAATGGAGTTTCTCCACCACGCAATTCAATTGCTTTTTGAATCCACTCATAAGCTTGGTCCATGTCTTTGTCAGATGCTAAATAAAAACTAGCCGCAGAATAATAATCACCTGCTGATGGTCCAGCCATAGTCTTGTCAATGCTTTTTTGAGCAATTTCATTTGTTGGTGCTTCAATTTTCACGGTAACTTTTGTTTTTGCCCATGAAATACTTAAATCGGCATCTGTTCCATTTATCAAATTGTCTATTGAAATGGTGAATGATTCAATAGGATCGTTTAAAGCTTGAACATTAACAGTAACTCTAGCAGCTTCTAATGTTTCATCCCATTTTTCTGGCGTTCCCCAAATTTCTGTTTCGGTATATAAAATAACATCCCACTTTTCTTTACCGGGAACGGTATATAAAGCATAATCTCCAGCAGGAACATCTTTTCCTCCAAATTTAATATCAGTTGACGTAGAAAATTGCACGGCTTTGTTTGCTCCTGTTCTCCATACTTTACCATAAGGTACTAAGTCTCCAAAAACGGTTCTTCCTTTAACTCCTGGACGAGAATAGGCTATTGCAACCTCTGTCAAACCAACTGTTTGCTCAATTTTTGCCGACGGACTTGGTTGTGGTGATTTTACCTGAGCATTAACAGTTGCCGAAACGGTAAATAGAAGTAATAATGTAATAAAAGTATTTTTCATATGAATAATTTTAGGATTTGACGATTTACTTTAAAATTCTTTACAAAGGAACCATTTTAAAAAGTACTTATTCGTTATTTAACATGCAATAACATAGAATAAACTTTCAATAAATATTGAAAGTTCGAAAAATTGTATTACATTTGAACCATGCAATTGAATGATGCGAAAATGGAATTTGTACAAACTTGGGGCTCAATAGGGAGTGCTTGGGGGATTCCGCGTTCTATGGCGCAAATTCATGCATTACTTTTAGCTAGTAATGAGGCATTAAGCACGGAAGATGTGATGGAGACCATTAAGCTTTCTCGTGGTAATGTGAATATCAATATGCGCGAGTTGATTAATTGGAGATTAGTGAGCAAACAAAATAAGATAGGGGAGCGGAAAGAATTTTTTACGGCACAGACGGATATTATGTCCATGGCGCAAAATATTGTTGAAGAACGAAAGAGAAGGGAATTGCAACCTGTACTTTCTTTATTGTCTAAATTAAAAAATGAAGAACTGGAAGGTAATGAGGATGAAGTAGCACACTTTAAGCAATTGATGCAGGAATTAGATGATTTTATCAAACAATTGGATCAACTTTCTGAAATTTGGTTGAAATTAAAGGATAATTTCTTCTTCAAAAAAATGATTAAAACAATGAGTTAATATTTTTTTGAATCAAACTTTCACTTTTTTCTAAAACTTTAATATGTTTAAAAATATCGAATTGTCGGAAATTAATAATGATCGAGTAGTGCAGAGCCTGTGGGTATTATTCTCATTAATTGCTGCGTTTATGCTAGTTGGCGCAATTGTTAGGCTCGGAATGGGAGTGGACGGGTTTAATTTTGGAGTAATTTTTTACTATTTATTGCAGTTGATCTTTTTTGGATGGCCCATGTGGGGAGGAATATGGCTTGTATTTTACATTATAGAACGATTCACTTTAGGGAAAAAATCTACAACAAAGACAGTAGCAATTTTATTTATAGTTGAAATGATCCTCCCTTCTCTACTGATTGTTGTAGCCCTTGCATTTGAAAATCGAGCAAATTATTTAGGATTAGTAGTGTTGGTGCCAGTTATCCTGGCGCAGTGGCTTCGTTGGAAGTATTTAAAACACAAAAATCGCATGTATAATTTCGTCAAATAGTGCCTTAATAATAAAACTTACAACTATGAAAATTAGCAAAACCAAGGTGCATTTAAGTATGCTAATTCCATTTTTAATGGTGTTTCTAGTCATCTTCTTTTATGTACTTGAATCTGTTCCTGTTCAAAATATTGCAGTAGAATTTTTTGAAATATTTTTTGCAACCGCTCCCTTGTGGATCGTAAGTGTTGTAATCTGTCTAATTATTGAATTAGCAACGATCAATGATAAGCTAAACAAAAAGAGACTAAGACGGATGTTAATTATAGAAACCATTGTTGCGTCTATTATTTCGTTGCACATGATTTTTGTAATTCTCGTCATTGGTAGTATTAGTAACATACTGCGTTATCAATTCCTTGTTTATCAAAAACGAAGTATTAAACCTGTTCAAACTTACAACTATGAAAATCAATAGAAATAAAGTTCACTCAAGTATGGTGATACCAATTCCGGCGGTATTTTTTCTGATCATTATAATGGGAGTAATAGAAGCACTATATAAAGGACAAACAATACCAATTTTGGATCTAATAGGTCTTGCAGGTTTAGGAATTCTTATTGGAGCAGTTGTTTGGATACCTTCAGCAATTATTTGCTTGATTATTGAGCATATTGCAATCAATGAAAGAACAACCAAAGAACATATTAAGCTGTTACTTTTTGTTGAGGCGCTAATACCATTTCTCATTTTTAATGGATTAATGTGGAGAGGTGATTTTACTACTTTGATTTGGACTTTTGGAATGGCAATGATAGCCCAACTTCCTCGCTGGCTTTATTTGAATAGTAAAGGAAGGTTGTTTTTAAACGAGGAAGAAGAGCGGAGACAAATGGGAGTTAATAACGGTAATCAAAATTAATGTCATGATTACGAATCACAAATTAATAATTGACAAGAGCTGTCCAATGTGCAGTTTGTATGGCAAGTGCTTTACAAAAATGGGCTTGATTGATAAAAATACGATTGCGTATTATCAAAATGTCAATCGTAAGATATTTGATCAAATTGATGAAAAACGCGCAAAGTCTGAAGTGGCTTTAGTTCATCCTAGATCAGGCAAAACGCTTTATGGTATTGATGCATTTATGCGAATCATTTCTGATAATAGTCCTGTCTTGAAACGTTTGTTTCACGTTAAATGGATCTATTTTTTACTGCGTAAACTATATCGCTTTATTTCATTTAATCGTAAAGTTATAGCAGGAAAAGAAATAGGAGTAAACGAGAGAGATTGCACACCACCAGTTCATGTACCTTACCAAATCAGTTATCTTTTAATTGCTGCTTGGTTTACAGGTTTTATGGTGAATAATTTTTCTGCCCTATTGGATGCAGAACTTGGCGTTGTTCATTTTGGATGGCGTGAGTATGCGATTTGTTTTGGTCAAATTGGGTGGCAATTTTTAGCATTGAGTTTAATCCAACCAAATAAGAGATTAAGGTATTTAGGAAATATGTCTACGGTCTCTATAATTGGAGGTTTACTGTTGATTCCTCTGCTTATTGTAGATCATTTTATAGACTTTAGTTGGATGCAATTATTGGTTGGTTTTGGGTTAATCGTAGGGACAATGTTCTATTTACATGTTCAGCGTTGCAAGCGATTAGAGTTGCCATTTATTGTTTCAATATCATGGATGGCATTTCGTACAATAGTACTAATAATTATGTTGTATTTTTTATACTTAAAATAATGAAAACGAAAAACATATTAATAGCCGGTGGGTCAGGGTTTTTAGGAAGAAGTTTAGAAAAGTATTTTGAAGGAGCAGGATGTGATATCCGCCTTTTAACGCGTAACCCAAAGGCTGAAAATGAAATTTATTGGGACGCTCAAAACCATGGAGAATGGATAGCTGAGCTAGAATGGGCAGATGTTTTGATTAACATGACTGGAAAAAGTGTTGATTGCCGCTATACAGATAAAAATAAACAGGAGATTTTATCTTCGAGAATTGATAGTACACGAATTTTGGCTTTAGCAATTCAAAAAGCCGAGAATCCTCCAAACGTTTGGTTGAATGCAGCAAGTTCAACAATATATGTGCATTCTGAAACGCAAGAAATGACAGAGGATGATGGAATAATTGGGGATGATTTTTCAATGAACGTTTGCAAAAAATGGGAGGCCGAGTTCTTTAAATACGATTTGCAAAGTACAAGGCGTGTAGCTTTAAGAACCTCAATTGTGATGGGGGAAAATGGTGGAGCATATCCAAAATTACAGCAGTTAACCAAATTGTTTTTCGGTGGTAAACAGGGCAGTGGAAATCAATTTATTAGTTGGATTCATGTGGTTGATTTTTGCAAAGCCGTACATTTTATTATGGAAGATCCTGGGGTTGTTGGGGCAGTTAATATTGTTGCACCAGCGCCTGTGCGTAATAAGGAGTTTATGGCACTTCTTCGGCAAAGTTTAAACCGATCTGTTGGTATTGGACAATCAAAGTGGTTGTTAGAATTGGGTGCAAAAATTGTAGGCACAGAAACTGAACTTTTGCTTAAAAGTCGCAATGTAATTCCCGAACGCTTATTAGAAAAAGGATTTAAGTTTGAATATGAAACGGCAGAAAAGTGTTTGTTGAATTTGGCAAACCGTTAAGGATTATAAGTAATCGTTCTCAACTCGATAAAGGTCACTTTCTTTCCTTGCATAGTTGTTTTTTTGATCCAATTTCCTCTTTCGTCGTAAACGTACAGATAACTGTAATTTATTGGAATTGTTATATTACTAATAACGGAGGTGCTTAATAAGTTTTGACGTGTTCCATAATGCAATGAAGTTCGATAAAAACTAGAGTCAGGAGTATAATAATGCGTTCGAATATTAAAATTTGTTTGGTCATATTCCCACAGGCGAGTATTTAATAATTTTCCGCCAATTGCAAAGGCTCCGTAAGTTTGATGCTCAATTTTGAATCCTTTAGCATTGAATTTGTATACTTGTTTGCTGATAGAATCTCCTTGTTCAGAAAAGACAAAAGAAGTTATCGTGCGCTGAATGGTATCCTGCTTAAATTGGCTTGTGTTTTGAAATTTGTTTGTATGATCGATATAAAGATTGCTCGTCTTTATTCCCTGATCATTATAATAGGTATAAATAGTTGTTGAATCTCCGATTGCTTCAAAATGCCAACATTCGCGTTTTATATTTCCAGCTTTATTAAATAAATAGCTCATCTGGCTTGTTGTGTCCATCCTTTTGTTTCGCTTGGATTTTCCGGTTGCACTTAATGTGGTTTCAATTATGGATTCAATGGATGATTTGAGATTCATCTGTTCCAGATCAGTTACACTAATTTGCCCATTTAATTTGGGGTGGATACAGAAAAGAATGAATATTGAGATTAAGGCTTTCATGCCCGTTTATGTCAGGATATTCTAAATGTAACTGAAAGCATTACTTTATTGTTCAATAACAATTACCTGTTTTCCACAAACGTGGCGTGTACTCACATTTTTAATCGCTTGAGGAACTTCAGCCAAGGGGAATTTTGCCGTAACATGACTTTTGACCGCACCACTTGAAAGCATTTCTCCAAGAGTTGTAAGCACCTCTGAATTGGGGGCAACATGTACCACCTTTATTTGTTTTGAAGGATGAAGCATGAACCTAAACATGAGTGTCAATGTAGTCATCCCAATTACTGCGCATATTCCACCGGGTTTTAGAATTCGTTTCATTTCTTTTGGCGTGCTGTTACCAACAATGTCAATGACATGGTCATATTTTACTCCTTGCGAGCAAAAATCAGTCGTCTCGTAATTGAGAACTTCATCCGCCCCTAATGCGATAACCGTCCCAGCATTTTTACCACTACAAACTGCAGTTACTTTTGCACCATAGTGCTTTGCCATTTGTACTGTAAAAGTCCCAACTCCGCCAGATGCACCGTTTATTAAAACATGGTCTCCTTTTTTAACTTTTGTAATGTCACGAACTCCTTTTAGGGCGGTCATACCCGCAACTGGAATTGCTGCAGCTTGTTCAAAACTGACGTTCTCAGGTTTTTTTGCCAATTGATGTTCTTCTGCAATGGCATATTCTGCATATCCACCATTAAAAATATCACCAAATACGGCGTCCCCTTTTTTAAACCCTTTAACTCCTGAACCAACTGATACAACTTCTCCTGAAATATCTGCACCCTGAACATCATATTTTTTTGAAGGTTTAAATATTCCGCACTTCATTCTTACCATCCATAAACCTCTAAAAATGTGCCACTCCATAGCGTTTGTAGAACTGTTCTTTACACGCACAAGAATTTGCTTTGAATTAGGTTCAGGAATTGGTTTTTCAATTTGCTTTAAATGTTCAAACGAACCGTATTTAGGAAAATGAATTGCTTTCATGATATTAAGAGTTTAAAGTTTCGCTTGCAACACCGAATTGATTTAGAAGTAAAATAATATCTAAATCGGCAATGGTTTGCAAGGCTTCTATTCTTAGGACATTATCAATGTCTTCAGTGTCTACATTCCAGTCAATAATAGATGGATGTAAGTTTAAAATTGGGCGTATAGCATCTACTCCTTGATCAGAATCAAGGTTTGTTTTTAAGATAAGAAAATGCATAAAGTTATTTTTTTTGATTCCGTTTTTTGAATTTGTCCTCGGCGCTATTATATGTGAAAACCTCATTCAATGGTACTTCGAAAGTATGGGCAATTCGGAATGCGAGTTCAAGAGTAGGAGAATATTTTCCTTTCTCTATGGCGACAATAGTTTGTCTTGTGACACCTACTTCGTCCGCTAGTTTTTGTTGCGTCATTTCATCTTTGTGAAAACGCAACGTTCTAATATTATTACTAATGTGTTTTAGATTCATTTTAAATCCCTCTTCTGTAATAGTAGATTTTCCAAAGATCGCCTAAAGTTCCACCAATAAAACCTGATGATAACATTATTATAAACATATAATAAACAGGTTCGCCCATAGCTACTGGAATCATTGAACAAATGAAACCAGCAATAAAAAAGAAATTACCATTTCGTTCTGATTTCATTTCTATTTTTTTATCATATTCATCCATAAAGTCTTCTTCTTGCGCTCGTGTTACAATGGCTTTGATAATTGCAAATAGAATCAAACTAATGATTTTAAGAATGATTGTAACTATAATCATTGTGAGTGTAAACTGTGCCCAAAATTGGATCTCCAAAATTTGCGGCATATTTTCTGCGGCATGCATTACAAATGTGTAATAAGCATAACCTCCCATTATCAATGCGGATGTAATGATATTGAAAATGGCTTTTTTTTCTTGTATTGACATAATCTATTAATTGTACGTTATTTTATACTTTAAGTAAATAATATTTGATACAAAGTTAAATAAATTATACTAAATGTCAAATATATTTTACATTGAGTTGTTTTTTTGTGTTTATAAAATGCGCTGAGTACCTTGTTTATCAAGAGATTGAAGGCTTGTTTAAAAAATGATTTTTTATGTCGCAAATCAGAACTATCTTTGTGTTTATGAGTGAGTCACGCAAAAAATTGAAGCTTGAAGAATTGGGTAGAATATCAGTTGAAACTTATAAAAATGCTGAGAAAACACCGTTAATTATTGTTCTAGACAATATTCGAAGTTTAAATAATATAGGTTCAGTGTTTAGAACTTCTGATGCTTTTCGAATTGAGAAAATTTACCTTTGCGGAATTACTGCAACTCCTCCACACCGTGATATACATAAGACTGCTCTTGGAGCAACTGAATCTGTAGATTGGGAATATGTTGAGGATACAACAGATTTGGTTTTGAGATTAAATGAAGATGGAGTTGATACTTATGCGATTGAGCAAGCCGAGGACAGTATAATGCTCAATGATTTTCAACCAAGCTCAACCAATAAAACGGCCATCATAATGGGGAATGAAGTAGAGGGAGTGCAACAAGAGGTTATTTATGCATGTAAAGGCGTTATTGAAATACCGCAAATTGGAACTAAGCATTCATTGAATATTTCGGTATGTACTGGTGTTGTCATTTGGGATTTGTACACTAAATTGTTGAAATGAAAGCAATACTGATAGGAGCAACAGGATTAATAGGACGTGCATTATTGAATGCACTTTTATTAGATGATTCATTCTCAGAAGTAAAGGTGTTAACGCGAAGAACAACTGGGGTTAAACATGAAAAACTAATAGAAGAAATTGTTGACTTTGATCAAATAAAAGTTAGTGGAATTGCACTAAATTCTGAGGTCTTATTTTCAACATTGGGTACAACACTTAAAACCGCCGGAACAAAAGAAAGACAGTGGGAGATCGATTATGATATGCAATTCAACACCGCCGAGCTAGCCAGTAAAGCAGGAATTAAAAAACTGGTTTTATTATCTTCTGCCGGAGCTAATGCAAAATCAAAAGTATTTTATTCTAGAATGAAGGGCGAGTTAGATGAAGCCGTGCAAAATTTAAACTTTGAACAGGTGAGTATTATTCGCCCATCAATGTTGGCAGGTAAGCGCGAAGAGTTTCGGTGGATGGAGAAAATATTTACGCCAATTATGTATGCCTTTTCATGGGTGCCAGGTATTCGGAAATTCCGTCCAATAAAGGATGTTATTGTTGCTAAAGCAATGATTAATGCCGCAAAAAATCAAGAAAAAAACTATGCAGTTTACGAGTTGCAAGGTGTTTTTGATTTGGCGAAATAAATTATTGCCCTTTTAAGTATTCATTTTCTTCTTGACAGGCTTCGCAAAACGTGTTTCTTAAATCTTCGTGGTCGAATGCTTGAAATGGAATGCCGCAATTATTCATAAACATATTGCACCAAATTGATTTGTCCATTGTTTTAGATAACTCAATTAAGTAAGCATAATACAAATTTGATAATGGAGCGGAGGAATGTGTATAAGCTAAGGGAACAATGTATTGAATGACTTTTGGTTTGTCTAAATAGGGAATTGTTAACCGCTGAGCTTGTACTGTATTATTGTAATAAACAGACATTCTTGCCATATTTAAAATACGTTCTGCTGAAGTTGTGTCATGTTTAGCATAGTATAGTGCAACTTGGTCTAATGCTGTTTCAGCACCCTCTGTATTGGCTATTGGATCTGATGGGAAAACCATATTCAATAACATCATATTTAAATTAAAGTTCAATGATTCTATATTGTTTTGCGCAATGGTGTCTGAATAATAAAAGTTACGCAATGGTTGAAGAACATCTAATGCCACTTGAATTTTATCTTGCGTTATTTTTTTTGAATTGATTAATTCTCGCGTAATTAAATAGGCATGATCATACCAAAATACGGGCGATACATCTTTTACCGGTTGTTGCGCCAATAAAATGCGAATACCTTCACGATCCTTACTCCATTGTTCATTTTTAGTGAAAGCTTTTGGAAACTCACAGCCGTAAAGCAAAAACTTCTCCATCAATCGAATATCAGATTTGTAAATAATAGGAAGCTTTAGAGAGGCGAAAAAATCAATAGAAATTTTACCTTCAACAGCTTTCTGGTGGGCAAGGGCATACAAAGAATTTAAGTCATCCAATGCTGATTTTTGTTGCTCTGGTGAAATTTCTGCCTGGTTTAAAATTTGATCAATCTCGTTTAAGTTTTCTTGAATTAAGAACTCAAGGTTTTTATCACTTGGTGGCACACTTATAAAAAGTGTAATGTTTGCTTTTCGTTCTGCAGCTAAAATTGGTTCCAAGGCTTCTTGCGTTTTTGAATCATTTAGTGCTTTTATTACCGTTGCTTTATCAGCTCTTCCTAACTCTCTATATTTTGCGTTTGCTCTTATTTTGGAGTAAAAATGATTCCAAGCAATTTCTGTTTCTACCTTTGTTTTAATCGTTCGTTTTTGGTTGTTTTGCCAAACAGCTAAAATACTTGAAGCCCTTTTTCTTAATAAAGCATGATTGCTTATTGAATCTCCTTCAACCGAAGCAGATGCTTTAATGTGAATAGAGTCAACTGTATAGTCAACGTTTTTTAGCGATTCTATAAAAGGAGCAATATCTTTCTTTGAGTAGGTAGACTTATTTTGTTCAAAGGGAATTTCAAAGTATTTTCTTTTTTTCTGATCCTGAAATTTAAAAGGTATAGCGTGTGTGTCTAATGGCATAAAATCAAATGCCACAGTGTCCATATATAAGTCGCTGCAATGTCCTGTAAAATAATCAATGTGGCATATCTCACCGTCTTGAATATAAATCAAATTATGGGCCCACAACCCGGAGATATCTTTAGGTAATTTTCCCAACTTAATTTCAAAATATTCACTAGAATATTGCGCCATTTTATAATTAGGAAAGCGATTTTTAAATTTAACAGAATCAGCACCAAATAAGTAAGACAAGAATTTCACATCTTTTTTCTTTTTGCGCTTTTTATAACCTTTTGATAATTCATTTCTGTATAAAGGCTTTATTAAAATTCCATTTGTTTTTAGTTGTTCGTTTCTACGGCTAGGTTTTTCATAATATTCCGGATTGCCGCAAGCGTAATCATTATACTCAACAATTTCAACCGCAAATCCATCCTTTTTATCTTGAATGATATTTTGGACAAATTCTGAATTCTCAACTCGAAGTATAAAATCTCCTTTTTCATATCTTAGAGTTAGATAGGGAGGATCATTTATTTGTTTTTCACAATCAGTGCATTTTTCTTGTGAATCGTGAGAAAGATTCCATTCGTACTTATAATGTGCAATTAGTGCCTTTTCAACATTGTTAAAACTAGTTATTGCAGGTTTTGGTATATAATCAGAGTATTGAAATAGGGTGGGAGATTCAGTAAAGTTATACTTGTATAAAACTGTTGCAAATTTTTGGCAAGCAAAAATTGTCCCGCCTTTAGAGTTAATAGAAACACCCGTTATTTGATATTCAGGATTAATAATGTTTTTAAAATGGCCAGGAGAATTTACCCAACCATAAACAATGCTTGTTGCTAAAGAGCCATATGTATTTGTATGAATAACTCGAGCTTTGTTTCCTGATACTTTTGCCTTTTTAGACTTTATATTGGCGTTTACTTTTGTTTTTAAAACATTTTCACCCACAAAATAATTTTTTGCTCCATAAAATTCAGCCCGTAATTGCGGTGAATTTGTTGTTGGGCTTTCATCTTCATAGTGAGTTAAGCGTTTGTTGATCTGCATAAAATTGCTGTGATGTTCAGCAGCAATGTATAAAATAGAATCATTCACAAGTGGCTGGCAATCATGTGCAAAACGTACACTGTCAATCTTTATTTTAATAAGATGTTCAAGATATTTTTCATTGATTTCACCTTGTCCAAGTAATGTAGATTCATTTTGGGTATGTGCACTAAATCCAAAGAATAGTAGGAATAATAAGAGTATAGGGTGAGTTGTATTCATTTAGTTTGTCAAAATTAAGAATTCTGTTCATTTCTAATTAATGTAGTTTGTTTAAAAAGGTAATCGAGTGAGAGGTGTAATTCTTGAAAATTTTAATTAGGCTAGCACGATTTCAATTTTCATTTGTAACCAATTCTCTCTCCGAATATTATAAGTACAACTTCCCCTCAAAAAAACGAATAACCTATGAAATTCATTTTAGTAACGGCTCTTGCCGTAAGTATATTCTCATTCGTAAAAGTGCCGTCTACCGAAACGGAGCGGTATGATGAAGCCGAGAATTATTGCCAATCAATTCAAGTTGAATTTGAAAAAATAGCAGAGACTTACAGTCTAGATTATAAAGAAGTTCTTCCAATAATTTTTCCTGAATGCACACGCTTTAGCCGTTTTTCTGATCAAATGGAGACAACGGCTTTAGAATATTTCTATGTAAAGTATGGATCTCAAAGTGCAAATTTTTCAATTGGGAGATTTCAAATGAAACCTAGTTTTATTGAGGATTTAGAAAATGAAATTCTAACACTTGAGATTAGTGAAGAAGAAAAAAGCCGCTTTAACTTTAAAGCTACAGAGGAGAAAAAAATAAGAGCAGAACGCGTGGCAAGGTTAACCGAAACTACTTGGCAAATTCACTATCTGTGTATTTTTTATAAGGTCATGGATCAACGCATGAGTCATAAGGTTTGGGAAAGCAGAAAAGATAGGGTTGCGTTCTATGCAGCGGCCTATAATTATGGTTTTTTAAGCTCAGAAGCCGAAATAGAAACGTGGCAATTGCAATCAAAATTTCCAACAGATGAATATGGAGGGAAAGCACCATATGCTCAAATAGCAGCAGATTATTATTTAAAAATTAGAGGCTATGAAAACTAAAATTTTACTTGGATTAATAGTATTGTTCAGTTCTTCAATATTTGCACAAAATGTGATTCGTATTCGGCCACAACATCAAAAAGAGCATATTTATACATTAAAGAAAAACGAACGAATTGGAAGAAATGAGTCGCAATTGGATATGCATTTAAACGGAGCGGATTATACTTTCATGACAATAAAAGGGAATGATTATTATCGCCATACGCGTTCTGGTAAAAAAAGGTTAGTTGGCAAAAGATACCTTCCTACAGTTTTTAAAAATTGGAAAATTAAAACGGTTGCTGACAAGGTGATGGTAGAAAGCAGATATGGCGCTCAAAAGTACGGGCCAATTAATCAACCTTCGTTAATTTACGATCGTTCGCTGGGTATAAATTCTTCTGGAACATATGTTACTACCAAGAGTGATTTATACGGTTTTCTTTATATGGAAAAAAGTGAAACAGAGGGAGTAAATGGTTGGTGCTATTATGTTGTTCGCCCTGGTGAAAATCCTGAAGGGCCTTATTTAAGGGCGAGCATCCGAAAAGCAACTAAAACGGATTTCATCTACACATTTAAAACAGAAGAAGGTCACTTTCTTAGTGAAAATAATGAAATTTCAGGTCCTTATGATGCACTGTCTTACCGAGTATTCCAAAACACTAATAATGAAAGTGAAGCTGAGCAAGAAATATTCACCTATTTGTCAAATGGAATATGGAAGGCTGACAATGAATATCTAAAAGATTACACATTTAGTAATGAGCCTTACGTGGAACGTACTAAAAACGGTAGTCAGTTAGTTGTAAAAATTATTGAAAAGGAAAATAAAACTTTCAGGTTGTTGGAGGACGGAAGTTTAGAAGAGAAGAGTGAGAATTATTTTGTTGAAAGAAATCAAAAGGGAGAGGAACTAATTTTTCAATTAATAAATGATACGACTAGTATTACATACATGAATTTGTATAATGTAACGCTAGGAGATTCTAATATTGGGGAGTTTTATGTGAATCCAAATTGGAGTAATTCTCGAGTCTATTTAAACTCAGACTATTTTGAAACTCCTATTATTCCAGCAGATTTAATTATAGAAAATGCAAGTTATAATTCCATATTTTATTTCAGTTCTACACTTGGCTTGACAAAGGCTATTCAATGTGATAGAAGTCATTGGGTTCACCTATTGGATGATGGTTATGTGGTGTATAACCATATGACAGATTCTCTTCTAATTGGAGAAGCGGTATATGATAAGGTGTTGGCTGTAGATTTTTATAGTGATCCTGATAATTGGTGGATGATTAGGAGTGAAGGAGATTTGGATCAACCTTATAAAAATGGTAAGCCAACAAATTCATCAAAATCAATGCCTACAACCTTTGAAAGGTATGACACACCTGATAAACCATTTATTATTGTAGACGAGGGAGAAGTGTCTTTTATTCGATTCCGTAAGAGCAAAAAATTAGTTGGCCCGGTTGATAGGAGTAGTCAAATAGTCATTTCTAAGGATGAAAAAAACTATGCAGAATGTAAGCGTGGAGAAAGTACACTCTGGATTAATGACAAACTAATTTCAAACGGATACTATTTGGTTTATAATGAAAAAATGGACGCATTTCATTGGTTCAGCATAACAGATGATAATAAAATTTACTTGCATACATACGAATTGAATTAACACCAAACACTATGGAGAAAATTGTACTCATTATATTGATCATACTCACGTTTTTTAGTTGTAATGGCAACTTAGAATTGGCTGCAGAAAATCCGATTATCAATCCACCATTTGAAGGGATTGATGTACCATTTAATGTATATAGAATTAATCCTGCAGAAGAGAATACTATAGAAACGGAAAGAGGGACTGTTATTAAAATTCCGGCAAATGCAATTGTTGATGCAAATGGTACTTTGATTAATGATGAAGTGAATATCAACTATCGCCCATTTCATAGCTCGGCAGAAATTATTGCGAGCGGAATTCCTATGGGGTATGATTCTTTGGGGCAGAGCTATGACTTTGTTTCTGCAGGTATGTTCGAATTAACAGCAGATGTAAAAGGAGAATCTGTTTTCATAAAGGAGGGAATGACGATTGATATGGAATTTGCTGCCTATAATGGAGACAACGGATTTAATCTATACACCTTAGATGAAGCAAGTGGAGATTGGGCTTATGTAGAGCCAAGTGTTGCAATTGAAAACGAAAGAAAAGAAACCGCCTTGCAAGAATTTAAAGATGCGTTTATTATTGAGTTAGATATTGATTACCGATCTAACCCCGAATTGGAATCGTTTGATGAAATGGCATGGATTTATAGTGGGGATGATGTTGCAAAAGATCCGATTAAAAATCCATGGATTTTTGGAGAGAAATGGAGGGATATTAAGTTGTCGAGTATTGATGCGAATCAAGGATTATACAATATGCATTTGGAAAGTAATAGTAAAACGTTAGATCTGACTGTCTCACCATATATCCAAGGAGACGAAGCAACTTATTTAGCTGCGTTAAATGATGGGATTATTGCTCAGAACGAAGCCGTGGAAGCAAGAAAGGATGAGGAATTAGCAGTGCGAATGCAAGCCAATATGGTTCGTAAATTCAGCGTGTCAAGTTTTGGTATTTGTAATATCGACACTATTAAAAGATTACTAGAATCAGAGGAGTTATTTGTAACAAATGCAAATTTCAACGTGAAAAATGAACTTGTGAATCAAGCCGGAAAAGTCATTTTAATTAGTGGCAATGAAAAAACAATGGTATCAAGACATGATAAAAATTGGCCCGAAATGATGTTTAAGTCTGATGAGGAAAATACACTTTTATTCATTTTACCTAAAAACGAAGTTGCGCTTTGCGGACAGTCTGAATTTGACAAGGCAAAAGGCAATGCTGATTATGAATTTAAGTTTACAGATTATCGAAAAATCAACAGTTTGGAGGAGTTTGAGGACTTACTTGCAGGTCTTTAAACGCCGCCATTCTTAATCTGTAAAGATGGAATGACAGCGTTTTATTTATTGTATAATGAGTTTGTCTTTTAGCAATTGGTCGCCTTGCGTAATAACTATGTAATATACTCCATTTGCTAATTCGCTAATATCAATATTAGATGCTGTGGAGGTTGTTATTATTTGACCAGACATATTATAAATTTCGGTTGTTGTATTTTCAGCTGCTTCAATAAAAATGTTGCTGCTAGCTGGGTTAGGGTAATACTTAATTGTTGAACTCACCTTCTCCTCGTCTGTAGAAAGGAGTGGAGCAAGGGTTCCTCCTGATGGCCAATATGCGGTGCAAAAACCTTCTTCCAATTCATACTCATCTTTTCTTCCATTGTATTTCCAAAATTGACATGTACTTCCCTCGCAGTCAAATATGCACTGATCTTCTCCATCTAAAAAAGCATAGTTTTCATCTTCTAAATCAACTTTTATATCCACATTAGTGTAAAAGGTATAATTACCACGTTGGTCCTCAAATACGCAATCACAATCTGCGTTTGGAGTTCCTGTAGTGTCCCATGGTAGATCATTTTCAAAATCATCACTTGTGCATTCACCTTCTCCTCCAGGTTCATAACCACAGCGTTTTACTAGTACACTATCTTTTTCCGAAATATCATCACCGTATCTCTCTAGTTCTTGTTCGGTAAGCTCTTCAAGCGTCAGCCAGAAAAAACGACAGATCCAAATATCAAATGTACATTTTTCATCATCACACCCATCACCATCACATCCTTCAATATTATTGTATAAAGGATTACCAGGAGCATTACTAATTAGATCAATATTCCAGATAGTGATGTTTCCAGTTTTGGGATCGCCCCTTTCATTTTTGCACCAGCAATCATTTTCAGCTGTTTTATCTTGCGCATTTGTCAGTATGGGAGTCATTAACATAAAAAACACACCAATTATCCAATTCAATTTCATAAGTCTTATTTTTAATTCATATCAATAATAGGTGGTGTAAGCCATTATTTCAAACCAAATTGAGGACATAAATCATTTTGAAAAGAAGTTACTAAAGGTTGTTTTTAAGTGTTAACTTGCTGTTGTATAGGTTGAAGCGTGCTGAATAAAATCATTTCCATTTAATTAAATGAATAGATGAATTAAAACTGGCCTTTGTACTTTAAAGCTTGCTTAATATGTGCTAAATGATGATTACTATGCCATGCATAATTTCCAATTGTCTCAGCTAAACTAAAACGTTTGCCATGTTCTGGATGAATGAATTCACGTTTTAAATCTTCTTCGGTTAGATGGCGCAATATGAATCCCCATTTTTTATGTAAACCTGTTAGAATTTGAATAGTTGCAGAAATATCTTCATCTAATGAATCTGGTAATAGCGCCCAACGATCTTCAAAATAAGGCCGAATTGTAGGTTCACTTTCAGTTAGTGTTAACTTGAGTCGAATCACGGCATTCATATGACTGTCAGCACAATGGTGTGCTACTTGCTTAATCGTCCATCCTTCTGGACGATAATGATAGTTTAGTTCGGAAGTACTAATGTTGCTTGCTAATTCTGCAAGGCGTTTTGGAAATAACTCAATTTCAGAAATCCACTCATTTATTTGTTTTTGATCGATAACCTCAGGAACTGTAAAAGGACCGATTGGGAATTTAAGCGCTTCAATATTCATGGAATTAAAAATACAATATTCCTGCAATTTAATACTACGTATTAATTTCTTTAAATCAGCTTACTTGCTGTGCTGTTCAGTGGGGTTGATGTGTTGGCTACCGTTTGTTTATTAGATATTTACCTGTTTATAGTAGTTAGGTAATTTTACCCTTTTCTTGTATTATTTTTTCTTCGAATTTTACAAACTTTTCCAAACGCTCCAGCGCCGATTGTCTCGATCTTCTCATACTGATCCATGACTTGAGATGAGCTCACTC
>CAKZPK010000309.1 GCA_937139035.1 uncultured Crocinitomix sp.
CACATTCACATTGAGAGATCTATGTTGGTTCCTTCTGAATTTGCTCGATTAGCAGTAACTCATGGTACAGTTGCAACGGTTTCAGATCCGCATGAAATTGCAAACGTTCTTGGTAAAGATGGTGTATACTATATGATTAACAACGGAAAAGAGGTTCCGTTCAAGTTTAATTTCGGAGCCCCTTCTTGTGTTCCTGCCACCAGTTTTGAATCTGCCGGAGCAGTGATTGATTCTGACGGAATTAAAGAACTTTTAGCAAATGACGACATTAAATACTTGGCTGAAATGATGAATTATCCGGGTGTTTTATTTGCAGATGATGAGGTAATGAAGAAGATTGAATGGGCAAAACATTTTAATAAACCTGTTGATGGACATGCTCCTGGACTGAGAGGTGAGGATGTAAAAAAGTACACTGGTGCAGGAATCTCAACCGATCATGAAAGCTTTACTTATGAAGAAGGATTGGAGAAGTTGCAAAATGGAATGAAAATTATAATTAGAGAAGGGAGTGCCGCGAAAAACTTCAATGCTTTGATAGATTTGGTTCCGGAACATTACGAAAATATGATGTTTTGCTCAGACGACAAGCATCCTGATGATTTAATTGTAAGTCATATTGATGCGTTAGTAAAAAGAGGACTCTCTCATGGCATTGATATTTTCAAATTACTTAAAATGGCTTGTATCAATCCTGTTAAGCATTATAATTTGGATGTAGGGCTTTTAAAAGAAGGCGACCCAGCAGATTTTATTGTGGTAAATAATTTGACTGACCTAACGATATCCAAAACCTTTATAAATGGAGAGTGTGTTGCTGAAAACGGCCATTCAAACATTCAACCTATTCCTTTTGATTGCCCTAATAACTTTCATACCGATTTTAAAGCCGTGAATGATTTTAAAATTGCTGCAACCTCTGAAAAAATCAATGTTATTGAAGCATTGGATGGTGAATTAATTACTAATCCAATAACTGCAACTCCAAAAATTGAAGACGGACATATTGTTTCTGACGTAGCCAATGACATTCTAAAAATAGTTGTTGTCAATCGTTATTCAAACACCAAACCTGCAATAGCATTTATCAAAAACTTTGGATTGAAAGAAGGCGCAATTGCTTCATCCGTGGCACATGATTCACACAATATTATCTGCGTTGGAGTAAACGACGAGATGATTTGCAAAGCCGTTAATGCAATTATTGAGGAAAAAGGTGGTGTTTGTGCAGTTTCTGAAAATGACGCCCATGTTTTAGGATTACCTGTTGCAGGAATCATGAGCAACAAGGACGGATTTACAACGGGAGAATTGTATCAAAAAATTGATAAACGAGCTAAGGAAATGGGCGCAACTTTACATGCACCTTATATGACTTTATCGTTTATGGCTTTATTGGTTATTCCCGCATTGAAATTAAGTGATTTTGGTTTATTTGACGGTTCTAAATTTGAGTTTACTCCAGTTAATATCCCTGAATAATTCTTACATTAAACCTATGAACACCAATTTTGATACCTTCCACCCACAAGGATTTAGCACTGTAAACAGTTATTTATTTGTTGAAGATCCATTGGCATTAATTGATTATTTAGAAAAAAGCTTTGACGCCGAGGAAATAAATAGAGTTTTACGTCCGGAAACGGGTGAAATTGCGAACGTTATTCTTAAAATTGGAAATTCGTGCATTATGCTAAGTCAAGCTAGTGGTCCCTTTTTAAACATGCGCACTTCTTTTTATCTTTATGTTAAAAATGTAGATGAAATGTATCAACGAGCTTTGGATAATGGCGGGACATCTGTTTTTGAACCCGCAGATCAAGATTTTGGTGATCGACAAGGTGGCATTCAAGACCCCTCAGGAAATTATTGGTGGATTTCTACGCGGCTAACTGAAAACAATTATCAATCAAAATAAAATTATGGCATTTGACGAATATCAGGCGGAGCGTATTACGCAAATATTAGAAGCCAAAAAAGCGGACTTTTTCTCAAAAAAAATGATGGGTGGGCTTTGCTTTATGGTAAACGACAAAATGCTTTGTGGTATGCATATTGACAAAAAAACCGAGTCTAATTTATTAATGGCACGCATTGGAGAAGAAGCTTATGCTGAAGCCTTAGATATGGATGGTGTTTTACCAATGGATTTTACAGGTAGACCTATGAAAGGATATATTTTTGTAACTCCGGAAGGATGCGACCGACAAGATGACTTGGAATATTGGATTCAAAAATGTTTGGATTTTAATCCTCAAGCCAAAGCCAGTAAGAAGAAAGCAAAGAAAAAAAAATCATAAAATTATGCCACATTTCATTATCCACTGCTCTGAAAAGGTGCTTGAGCAACAATCTGCAAAAAAAATCATTGACACTGTTCATGATACTGCCGATTCTACGGAACTATTTGCCAAAGGAAATATAAAAGCTCGAATACAAAGCTTTACCGAATATACGGTTGGAGGGACACAGGATGATTTCATTCATATTTTTGGACATATCATGTCAGGAAGAACTGAAGCACAAAAGGCAAATCTTTCAGAAAAAATAATAACAGCACTGAAACCTTTGTTTCCTAAAATTGCCGTATTATCCATTAATATAAGCGACTTTGATAAAGCCACATATTGCAACCATAATATGATTTAATCTGTGTAGTCCAGACAACTATTTTTAAACACGATCCGTTTTAATTACAAGACACAATAAACCAACCCATTATGATTCCTACTCTTAAAACATTTTATCGAATTATTTTTATCATTCCTTTATTGGTTGTTTCAAGCACTGCTTGGTTACAAGACGAAACTTCCCACTTGTATTTTGATGGTGTTAACGATTATGTGGAGACTCAGAACACGCAACTTGATTATTTCAATGATGATTTTACGTTTGAAGCTATTATTAAAGGAAATGAAGACGATCAAGGTACTGATCCAACTATAATCTCAAACCGTTGGTCGTATATCAAAGGCTCGGCTTTTTATTTAAAAAATATCGGTGGAGGAGTAAGAGCACTTTGTTTTTCAAACAGAGGCGAAGAATGGTATATTCCAAACAACGGATCAGTAGGAAGCTTATTAGATGGCACTTGTCACCATGTTGCTGTAGTAAGAGAAGATGGTGATCTTTATTTCTATGCCGACGGAGTTCTTTTTGGAGTAGATTATGCAGATGGTTGTGCGAATAACTTACAAGGCTATAATTCAATTTGGATAGGACGTGATCATGTTTACGGTAACGAGTTTAAAGGTGTAATTGGAAATGTTCGCATCTGGAAATCGGCTAGAACAAGTACGGAGATAGCTGAAAACATGCACGAAGGTATTGATGGTTTTGAATTCAGTTTGAGAGGATGTTGGGATTTAAATGAAGGGGATGGACAAAATATTTATTGTAAATATATGTTGTCTTGGAGCTGTTTTCTTGGTACAGATGAATCTGCTGAAGGAGATGGATATGACCCTGATTGGTTTGAAGGAAATTATTGCACAAACCTTCATGATTATGGGGACGGTGATGATGATGGCTGGGTTGAAGGTGATGATGATGAGGAAGAGGAAGAAGATGGTGAAGGAGAAGACGAGGATGAAGATGAAGATGAGGGAGATGACGGAGATGATACAGCTACTTTAAAAGAATTAGATAACAATTTGCTTAATCTTTACCCAAACCCAGTACTTGACAATAATCTAACGGTTGATTTTGGTGCAAATTTATCCAATGTAGAATTTACTTTGATATCAATTAGTGGTCAAGAAGTGTATAACTACAAAGTAACTAAAAACACTTCTATTGTTATACTAAACATTGGAGATTTAACGAATGGAATCTACTTATTAAAAATCCAGTCGGAAGATCGTTTAATCACTAAAAAGATTATTGTACGATAAGAGACAAAACGTACAAAGTAAAAGTTACGCTACATTCTAACAAAATTAATTGCGAAGGCTTTTCATGATTTTTTTCAAGTTAAAACTGCATATTTTAACCATAATACGATTTAAGTAATGTCGATAAAGCACATTTTATTATTCTTATTAATCAGCTGTTTTAACCAAAGTAAGGCAAAGCATATTCTTACTATCGATATTAAAAATTGCCATAAAGAGATAAGTGACACTACGCTCCGCTTTATGAAATTATACAAATTGGAATCATCAGAGGATATTGATTTAGGGCGTTTTGAACCTTTTGGAACAGCTCATTTTTCAATTCCCGATTTAAAAGAAGGCAATTATTATCTTCTTTTCCCTAACACACATAACAAGATAAGTCGAGTCAATTTTGAAATTAACTATGATATTGACACCACTCAATTAACCCTATGCACAAATCGTTATAATAATAACGAAGCCAATCACATTCCAATCATTTCGCAACTACGGGAGGGAGAGTCCTACTCAATTAAAATTGAATCAATAGGTTGTTTTCACACTTGGCCAGATTCAATTCAAATAGAACGAATTAATCACAAATACTATAGAACCTACCGAAATAATAAAAAAGAATTGACCTCTAAAGAGTATGAACATATTCAGAGATTTGAAATGGAATTCAATCTTTTTGATAGAAGGGGTGGATGCACCACCACAGACACTTATACGCTAACCTACAATGGACAAACTTTAACTTATAAGGATGCTAGCTGCGAATGGAACGGCTACAACCACTTACTGGAACATCTCAACTTAAATAGTGAATAGGATATCCTCCTTGTTTTTCGTATACCAAGTCCTTGCTGAAATTGCATACAGTTGAAAGATATATTGTAATTTTATAGCATTAAAAATTGACATCCTTGGACACACTCACTTATAATCAATCAGAAATTCGATTTGGAAATTTAAAAGATAGTGGTTTTAACGCCCTACTCTCTTCACCGCGTTATGCGCAATCAAAAAAAGTCATCATTACAGATGAAAACGTTTTTGATTTATGGATGGAAGATTTTATCACGTCTTTCGAAGCCTTGAGTGAAGCCGAAATTATTCAACTTCCTCCAGGTGAAGAAAATAAGGTTTTAGACATTTGCAACCATGTGTGGAGCGCACTAAGTGAATATGAAATTGGGCGAAATGACTTAATCATAAATTTAGGAGGTGGCGTAATTACTGACATGGGCGGTTTTATTGCTGCAACCTTTAAACGTGGACTTTCTTTTATTAATATTCCTACAACTTTACTTTCTCAGGTTGATGCCTCTGTTGGAGGAAAAACAGGGGTTGATTTAGGACCTTATAAAAACCAAGTTGGTGTTTTTGCAGATCCTGATTATGTTTTTATTGATTCGCGCTACTTGGCAACCTTACCTAACGTTGAATTGGATTCGGGTTTTGCAGAAATGCTAAAACACGGATTAATAGCAGACGCTGATTACTGGAATGCACTTAAATCTGTTGACCCTAAAGTTATTCCGGCAGGGCTACTGGAGACAATTCACCAATCCGTATTAATCAAACGTAAAATTGTTACGGAGGATCATTTAGAACAAGGACAGCGAAAGAATTTGAACTTTGGTCATACAATTGGGCATGCTTTAGAAGGTTTTTGTTTGTCTAAAAACAAACCTGTTCCGCACGGATTTGCTGTGGCTTGGGGAATGATTGCTGAAAGTTTTATCTCTCGCGAAATGGAGCTTATTGATGCCCGTTTATTTGACGATATTAACACAACCATTCGCAGTCGATATACACATATCGACATTTCAAATTCGGATATTGATCAAATTAAGCCGCTATTATTAAACGATAAAAAAAATGTAAATGGTTCAATTTCGTTCACATTGCTTACGGATATTGGTCAAGCGGTTTACAATCAACATGTCAATGATGAATTGATTGATGCTGCAATTCGTTTTATTTTAAATCGCGAAGTTTAAATTGATATTTGGTCCCTTGATCGTAACTGCGCTCAACATGACCGTCCAACTGTTCGGTTAACGTTGCTATTAACTCAAGACCAAATGAATTTCCTTTTGGTGTCGATTTCCACTCTCCGCCATCTTTGTAGGTAAAATCAAAGAAATCAGTTTCCTCAATTTGTTGAATTTTAATTGTAATAACACCTTCCGCACGATCTGCAAATGCGTGTTTTAATGAATTTGTTATTAATTCATTTAGGATTAGCGCCAAAGGAACCAACGTGTCATTTCCTAACTCCTGAATATCTGAAACAACATCTAGTTTTACTTCCGTATGTTTTGCATGTGTCAGCACTAAGTCTTTCGCCAATGAATCAATATAATTTTCAAGGTTAATTTGCGATAAATTTTCGTTTTGATACATTTTTTGATGAATCAATGCCATAGCCGAAACTCTATAAATTGCATCTTGAAAATGCATGCGTGAAGCTTCTTCCTCAATTTCATAAGATTGCAGGCGAAGCAAGCTGGAAATAACTTGAAGATTATTTTTAACACGGTGATGAATTTCTTTTAACATTACCGTCTTCTCTTGATATTGCAGATTCACCAAGTGGTTAATTTCTGTCAAATCTTGATTTATCGACATATATTTATTCTCAGCAGTACGTCTTAGTTTTAAAAATTCCACAATTAAGAATCCAAATAATGCTATTGAAACTAGCAAGGCCATAAAGAGTGCAACCTTTTCAATTACAGGAACATTGACCACAGGTTCAACATTTCTAAAAAGATAAATACAACACCAAACAAGCTGAGCGCTCAATGCCACTACTCCAGCCTTTCTTCCTAGCGTGATAAAAGCATAAAAACTTGAAATCATCATAAAAATAACTTCTACCACATGCATAGGAACGTAGTTCATATTCAAAACAATTCCTGTTATGGTTGAACCTAAAATCACTTGTGCATACGCCACCATTTCAAATTTACGCGTTTGTTTCATAACAAATAATGAAACCAGTGGCGTCCCCCAACACAATACTCCAACCAAAAAGGTATTCATCCCAATGAATGAACCTGCCAACATTAAAACCGTATAGGTTAACATCATGAACGCATTATAGCGCCACGTTAACTCAAAAGCTCCTTGCTTATAATAGGTGGTGTATTCAGATGTGGGAGGAGTAAAGAGGTTCATCTAAAGCTTTATCTTCAATTGCATTTTTATTGTTGTTTTTTCACTTCCTTGAATTTCTTCTAACCCTGAAGAAATACTATCTCTATTTGCATATGAAAACACATCCCAACGCAACCATAAGTCAACCTTTCTACCCAAATCATATTTGAACATTAAATAGGTACGAACTCCTTTATAATAGTATGATGGAATACTAAACACGCCCAACAAATCATTTTCGTAAGCGTAAATTCGCGAGTCATAATTGTCCGTATCAAAAATAGCATACCTTCCATAAATGGTTAATGGTATTTTACGCAACTTGAATTTTACATCTTGAAAAAACATGACACCTTTGCTTTTTTGATCTCCGTAAAAATGATTTACCCATTCAAACCTAGTTTTAAAAGACCATTGCCAGTTAATCCGTTGGTCATAATTTACACGAATCGTATTTTTTCGAATAAACTCTTGCCCTTTGATGCCTTCTACATCATCTTTCGTATTTCTTTGAGTCACTTTATTGCGCAAACGCACATAAAAGTTAGTGTTTCGAGAGGCTTTATAATTGATTTGTCCAAAATATTCTCTTCCGTGACTTAAGTCATTCGTCAACCATTTATAGTAAGTAAATTTAAACTGATCGTAATATGCATTTACACTCACTTTTTTATTGATTCGGGCTTGTGCTCCAATATATAATCCGCGCTCACCAGAATTATCAGATGATTCTCCAAAACCAGTTGAATAAAGTGACTGAAATGATTTGTCATAGTTTCTGTAAATCAACAATAAATCTAATCTAGGATCAACATGCCAAGACAAACCGTTTACCGTTCCAAATCTAAGATTATCACTTGCAGCAGTTTCACCAAAAATGGTCAGTTTACGGATATAAAATCTATAATTCAAACCTGTTGTTAATAATTGACTTCCTGAAAACTTATACTTTTTATAACCTGACGTATCTATAATTAAAGGTTGATCATAACTTGTATAAACAGAGGAAACTCCAATACGATAATTGTTACCTTTCAAGGCAAATTCTCCTCCAACAATACTTTCACGCAATGTGTTTTTCTTTTCAAGTTCGCCCGGAGTACGGTGAAAACCTGAAATTTGAAAAGAGGTAAAACTATTATCAAACCCATTAAGCGTATCTCCTGAATTAATGTTAGCATCTAATTTTTTGACAGATCCAAAAACGGTCAAATCAATTTTTTCATTTTGAAAATTAACTGCTCCCCCTCTTAAAAATCTTGATTCATTAACAGAAGTATATGGTCTCAGTCCTGTTGCGTAGCGTTTTCCATTCATCACGTCCGCAGACTTTCCAATTCCAAATCCAGACCACATGGTTAATCCCTGTCCAAAATTGACTTGATAATCTCCTAAAGCAACAGCGTTCAATTTCCATATTTTCCGAACAAATAAATGCCCTGAATAAAAATCAAAGCCTTGTTTTTGAGTTCCTTTAAAAAATTGCTCGCCAGCATCTTTTTCAGCAGTAAAGCCCCAACTTAACCTATCTTTATAACGATTTCTATAACGTAAATACAGTTTGTCTGAACTTCCTAAATACTGACTATTTGGAGACACTGCTAAAACACTGTCTGGTTTTAGAATGTATCCTTCTTTCTCTTCAAACGTGTTTTGATAACGAGCAATAATTTCATGCCTTGAATAGCGAATTGCATTTTTCCATTTAAAATCATCTCTATCAACCTTGTCAACCGTCACAAATGGCAAAATCATTTCAACCGTATTCTGGTCTAGTTCATCAATTGCAGCTAGTTCATAAATTGTAATAAAATCGCCATAAAACTTTCTATAGTTCAAAAGAGATATTACCTGCACATCTGTCAATAAATGCAAACGAATTAAGTCCTCCTCAGTCGCCAAGTTAAGGTTCAATGGATTATCATAGAAATTAAAAAGGTCGTCAAAATAGGTGGTTAAATCAATATCTGAATCTTCTAGCGTTTCACCAATAAATTCAATTCTTTGCTCAATTATTTGCTGCTTTTCAGGGTCTTGAGACAACGCTGAAAACGCCCCAAGAATAGCTATACACAAAAGCAGTAACCGCATACTAATTGAATCTATATTTTAGACCTGCAGATGGGCTCAAGCCGAGATTACTATGCCACATGGTGGACATATCAAACTGTAAATTATTAAATGCTAAACCAAATCCAAAAGCAGATTGAAATGGATATGAGTTTACTCCTAATCGTAGATACAAAATTTCATGCGGATGAATTTCTAATCCTGATTTTACGTTTATAGGGTGAATGACCGTTTTTTCTGCTTCTACATTCCAAAATACCTTTTCACTAAAAATATAAGTGGCTCCAATTGCGAATCGTGTTGGTAGGCGTTCATCTTCAAATTCAGATAATGCTGTTCTTGAAATGTTTTGCACCCTAACTCCAAAATTTAAAGCATCAGTAGCTGCATAAAAAATCCCTAATGTACCAGAAGCAGTGTTTTTAGATCCATATATATCACCTAATTGAATACGGTGAAAATTGACGGCAAAACCGCCGTAGAAATTACGGAACAACTGTCTTCCATACACAAGGCTAGCCTGCATTTCTCGATAAAGAGAAAAGCCATGCTGCTGAAGCTGAACTCCAAAGTTTCCACTTTTTTCGGTATGATAGCCAAACGCTAATGCTTGAGAAGAAAGCTCTTTAAGCAAAAAACGGTTTTCATAATTCAACCCGATTGCTGTTTTTTCAAGCGCCCCAAAGCTTCCTGGATTATTGTAAACCGAATAAACATCATTGAATGTGAGTCCTGCACCTCCTAAAGCCGCAGAGCGAGCTCCGATTTGCGGATACACTTGTGCCGAACCAACAAATGCCGTGAATAAGGCAAGGAAAAAAAGTATGTTTTTCATTCTGTAGGAAAGTTAGTAATAATGAATTAATTCTCGCCGCTTTGCTTTCAAATTTTGTAATTTTAATGATGAATTACAAACAATACAAGATTCCAATTGAAAAAACCACTTAAAATATTTAACGCATCTGCCGGAAGTGGTAAAACGTATACGTTAGTGCAAGAGTATCTACGTATTGTTTTGCACAGTGACAATCCCATGAAGTTTCGTTCAATTTTAGCTATGACCTTTACCAATAAGGCTGCAAATGAAATGAAAGAGCGAATTTTGGATGGATTAATTCAGTTAGGGAAACCTGCCGCAGACAAAACGCAGAAAGAACTTGGCTTCTTGGTAGACACTTCTAAAAACTTGGGAATTTCACCTAAATTGGTTGAAGAACGCTCGGCTAAAATCTTGAATCGAATTTTGCATAATTACAGTTCTTTTTCTGTAATGACTATTGATAAATTCACCCATAAAGTGATTCGTACTTTCGCGAAGGACTTGAACATTTCTGTTGATTTTGATGTGGAGTTGGACATGCAAAAATTGCGAAAGAATGTCACGGATATGCTCTTTGATCAAATTGGAAGAGATCCGGAATTGACACGCTTGATGCTTCGTTATGCTAACACCAATTTATCAGAGGATAAGAGGTGGGATTTTTCGCAACAATTATATGACTTTAGCAATGAAATTTTTAAAGAAGAGGCCATTAAGTCTATTGATTTATTGAAGAAGATAAGCGCTGCTGATTTTTTAAAAATACAGGACGACCTGCGTAAGGAGAATAAAATAATTACCAATAAACTAGAACAAAATGCAAAAGAAGCGCTAGACTTAGTTAAGTCAAAAGGGCTTGATCAAAATGATTTTCAAGGAAAATCAACCTCTATAATTACTTTTTTTAAAGGCAAATTACGCGGAGATTATATAAAACCAGCAAGCGATCGGGTTTTAGGTTATGTAGCTGACGATCGTTGGGGACACGATAAAAGCCCGAACAAAAGCGCAGCAGATGAAATTGGTCCATTGTTAAGACAATATTTCGATCAAATAAATGCTTTGATAGAAGGGGAATTTAAAACCTACTTGATCAACAAGGAGATTCTTAAAAACCTCAACAACCTCTCTTTATTAAATCATCTCATCAAATTAGTTGAACAAGTAAAATCAGAGGAGAATATCTTATTGATTTCAGACTTTTATAGAAAGATTGCTGAGATTATTACAGAAGAACCTGTTCCATTTATATACGAGCGCCTTGGTGTTCGCTATGCTCACTTTCTGCTTGACGAATTTCAAGACACCTCTCATTTGCAATGGATTAATATGATACCGCTGGTACATAATTCATTAGCATCTGAAAACAGCAACCTAATTGTTGGTGACGGAAAACAGGCAATTTATCGTTGGAGAAATGGTGAGGTAGAGCAATTTACAGGATTGCCAGATAAAATTCTAAATCCAGATAATATTGCTTCTTTAAATGAAGCCGAGCCACTTTTCAAAGCACTTGGTGCAAAATATCCTTTGAAGAAAAACTTCCGCTCTGCTCCTGAAATAGTTCGGTTTAATAATGATCTTTTCCCGCAATTAATTAGTGACTTGCCCGAAAATTTACAGTTGATTTATGATGATATTATTCAAGAACCAACGAAAGATTTTCAAGGATATGTTGAAAGCAAAATCAGCAAAGATTTAACGGCACAGGATCAATTAGATTATACGCTGTCTTGTGTGAAACAGGCATTAGCTAATAATTATTCGCTAAAAGATATTTGTATTTTAACTCGAAACAATAATAAAGGGGCGGATATTTCCAGACATTTAACGGAAAAAGGGATCAAGGTTATTTCCCCCGATAGTTTGTTTATTGGGAAGGATATTAGTGTGAAATTCGTGGTCAACTTAATGGCGTCCATGATTAATCCTACGGCGAAGAATTACAAGATTAAAACGTTAGAGCACTTTTCAACTTTAATATTAAAAGAGGGCGCCCGAACAACCATTGAAAAGCATGCAGAGGCGATTATAAATCAAAACATTGTTGAACTTTTTAAACCTTATGGTTATTATTTAATTCAACCCTCTCTATTCCATAATTTATTCGAGCATGTTGAATCTATTATTGGAATTTTTCACCTAAACATTGCTGCCAATCCTTTTTTACAGTTTTTACTAGAGCAAGTACACTTGTTTGAAAAACGCAATAATTCAAACGTTCGAGACTTCATTGAGTGGTTTAATGATAAAGGAAAAAAGACTTCAATCACTAGTCCGGATGGAGCTGACGCTGTACAAGTAATGACCATTCATAAATCAAAAGGGCTACAGTTTCCAATTGTTATTTGTCCATTTATTGATTGGAAAATGGATATTAACAGAGAAATATCTTGGGTTGAAAGTGAAAATCATTCGCTTCCCTCCTACTTTGTAAAAATGTCAAAAGTTCTTTTAGAGACTGAATTGGCAGACACTTACAATATTGAACACGGCAAGTTTTTATTGGATCATTTAAATTTGCTTTATGTAGCATTTACAAGACCTGAAGTAGCGCTATTTATGTGCGGGGCAGTCAAAACATCATCACCTGTAAAGCTTTGGTTAGACAATTATTTTAGTAGTAGCACATTGGGGAATCGTGAAGATGATTTATTTCAGTTTGGAGAATTCGTTAACAACATCAAAGCCGCTCCAGTCGATATTAAAAACTACCACGTTCGGTTTCATGGTAAAAAGATGGACAAACCTGTACTCAGTTATAAAAGTGCAGAAAATTGGGACATTGATGAATTAGATGAGAAGCGACTGTTTGGGACTAAGGTTCATTATATTTTATCTGAAATTAGTGGCTTAAAAGATTTAGAAAATGCCTTGCAAAAATCTACCCGAAAAGGAAAAATAACAGCGGATGAAAGTGCCGAAATAAAGGACTTTATTACTGCACTGTTTAAAGATAAACGCTTTGCATCTTATTTTGACGCCGCGGAACAATTAAACGAAAAAGAACTTATTAATAATAAAGGACGAAAGCTAATTCCTGATAAGATTGTGATTAAGGCTGATCAAACTTTAGTGGTCGATTTTAAAACGGGACAAGAAACTTCTAAACATAAAGAGCAGGTGCAGGAATATATGCAGGTTCTAAAGGAGGTTGGTTTTAAAAATTTAGTTGGGGAGATTTATTATACCGAAGAAGGTAGGGCTGTTCCAGTTCTTGCTAACACGGGCAGTGTTGAGCAGTTGAATTTGTTTTAACCAGTTTGTTAACGCAGGATTGCAAATCCTGCGAAGCTTGTGAAGCTTGTGAAGCTTGTGAAGCTTGTGAATTGCGAAGCTTGCCGCGGTAATCATAATACCATACCTGTAAAGCAGGCTGTGAAGGATTTGTAATCCTTCACGTATAGCCTGTGTGGCGATTAAAAACCTAGAATAGCTTTGTTGCGCAGGATTGCGAAGCTTGTGAAGCTTGCCATGGTAATCATAACACCTGTAAATCTGAGCTGTGAAGGATTTGTAATCCTTCACCTAGAAAACCTATCTAAAATAAAACAAACCTTATTGGAATTGTAAATCGTACGCGAACTTTCTTTCCTGCTTGCTCACCTGGTGTCCATTTTGGCATCCTACCAACTATACGTTTAGCCTCCCTATCTAGTGACTCTGAAACGCCCTTCCTAATTTCTGGCTTTTCAATTGAGCCGTCCTTATTAACGATAAAGCTGATATAAACAGTTCCTTGAACACCCATAGTTGAATCTAGCGCAGGATATTGCATTTCATCTTTTATGAACTGCATCATGGCTTCTGGGCCTCCAGGAAACACGGGTTCTATTTCAGTAATTTCAAATATTTGAGGAGGAATTATTGGGTCTGGAGGACCAGGAGGATCAGGAGGATCTACATAAATAATTCTCTGTCTTCTTTTTGATGGTAAACGCGACATTTGCGCCATTTTTTTTAATTCGGCTAATACTTCTGGTTCATCAGATAAATTCGCTTCAATTTTTCTACCATTTACATAAAACTCTCTTAACCTTTTGAAGGCACTTAGGTCTGTCACACTTTCAATCCACCTTCCTTGAATCTCCAATTTCTTGAGCGATTCAATTTCAGATCTTGTAATATATCCATTACCATCACGATCGACAATAGAATGGCCTGATGTCAATTCCATTTCAAATGCTATATCTTCAAAAATTATAATCCGATCACCATCAATTCTCCCATTCACAACACGAACTGTTCTTAACGCCTCATCATAAGTATTATAGTAGGTTATTTTACCATTATAAATATGTTCATTGCGGAAGGCCCCTGTTGCCAGAGTGTATTGAGACTTATTTCTTGCAGGAATAACAGTTGAACCATCCACCTTTTTTGTTTCGCTTTTTCGTGATATTATTTCACCATCCTTATAGGTAAAATAATAAGAGTTACTGGACATACTTTTCAATATTTTACTTGTTGCATCTTCATATTTTTCCACCCTATAAACTTTACGTTGATAGGCTTGATGAAAAGCATATTGTCTTTCCGAAACATTACCACTTTTATAATAACTTATCTTAGTAGGCTCATTTTTAGTCTTTCTTTTGACATCAATAGCTTTGAGAATTCCGTCTTGATAATAATGAAATACAGTATCGAATTGAGTTCCATTTTTATAGGTAGTTTTTAGTAAGATTTCGTCGTTACCACTTCTTCTCCAATCTGTCCAACCTTCTTGATTAGAAATCCACACTCCTTTTTTTCCTGCTTTACCTGTTACATTATACTTAACCTCATTCAACCAGATAGCTCCAGTTGTTCGCTTATATCGTACTTCTTCAGCAAACCTTAGCTTACCTTTCTTAGCGTAATATTCAATACGCCCTTCTACTAATTCTTCGTTTTCAAACTTGCCTCGTTTTACAATATATGGGGATTTGTTTTGGTCAATCGAAATATTATATGTCATGGAAACTAATTCGCAATTCTCATAATTCAACGCTACTAAATCTCTTCCATTATAGCTTTTTATAAGCTGTGTCAAACACCCTTCCACCTGCTCAGAATAATGAATAATTTTTCCGCTTGCAAAAGTTTCTTTCTTCAAGTAGCCATTAGGATAAAAGCTCTCTTCCATCAACATTTCATACTCGTTTAAAACTTTTGAAGTATATTGATTTCGACTATTTAATTGTCTTCCTTCTTGGTTATATAAAATGAGTTTTTTTTCAGTTTCTAATGATCGAACGACACCAGTTAAATAATAAACGGTTTTTGAATCGGGCCTCATTTCGTAATACTTTTCACCAGTCTCATTATAGTATGTATCTACGTGATTATACAAATCCATTTTTAAACGAATATTTCCGTTATCATAATAGTGATATCGCAAGTTTGTAGTGGGAACTCCATTTTGATAAAACTGTAATCGTTTTACTCGGCCTTCAGCATTCAATTCAATCCACTTCCCTTGTTTTTTCCCATTCTCATCCGTTCTATTGATTTCTTGCGCAACACCAAAGGTTTTAAAATCGATACGGTGTCGATCACCAAGGTGTTTGAACTTTAAATTAAAATCAGATTCAAAATTGCCTGCTATAAACTCATAATTTACAATAATGTCATACGTTCCATTTGGGGGAATAGTAATTTTTCTAGATGGAGCACTCCAAGAAACAACTTCTCCTTTTCCAGATAACTTTTTCACCTCTATAGGAGCCAAAGTGTAATTATGAAATTTTAAAACAACCTTGTTCAACGGAGACAATTGGGATATTGTATCCCAATTTAATGTACGTTCTAACCCAAAAAAATCAATATCATATATCTGCACATTTTCTTGATAATGGAGTGTGTCATTAACAAAATTGCGTTGTGCAAAAACATGTGTAGTGCAAGTCGATAAAAGTAGAATTAGGCTAGCGAAAATTTTCATTAACACCAAATTAAATAAATAGCTCGTTATTGCTTGTTATAGAACTGTTAAGTCTTGTTATTTATCTGTTAACTCCTAATAATGCGGTAGAAAATCTATTCCTTTCTTAAATTACAACCTATCAGACTGACCAGAAGTAGATTCTTTTATTTGTGCATCAGTTTTCAATCTTCCAAACTTGAAAAACAGTCCTACTTTGAAGGTTGTAAATTGATTTTGGGAAATACTTATATGCTCGTAATTCCCTGAATAAATAGTCCATTTTCTTTTTGGAGGAATTATATTTCCGACATCTAGAAAAATTTGAAATTTGTTTCCATTGAATTTTTTGGTTAGTCGCATTCCCCAGTTCGCATTGGCGGCCATTTCAGAATCATCCCCACCCCATTTATTAATATGCAATCGATTCATTAAATTAAAATCTTTTGGGAGCATAAAAGTGAGGTAAGAATAGATACCATACCTGAGGTTATAAAAATCTTCTCTCCCAAATATTGGCGAAAAACTATACTTACTATAATCAACCCAAACAGAATTCCACCCCTGCAACCAACTGGTATTAATTGGTAGACTAAAACTTGCACTAAGCCCTTGTTCTGACTCAGCATTCCATGGAGTACTTTCTTGCAAAAAGGAAGTTTCATCCACGAAAGAAATAGTACTTATTGGCGAGTTAGTGTGTGTATAACTTACAGAGATATTGTAGGAATAAAACAAATCAAAATCAAGCCCAACCGTATGCTCAGTTGCTGGTCGCAAATAAGGATTCCCATATTCAATGCTTAAGCTATCCTGTACTCTAATAAAAGGATCATAACTTGAAAACTGCGGGCGATCAATACCAGCATCATAAAACATGGTAATGGCTAGTTTTTCATTGGGTTCATATAAAATACTTGCAGAAGGAAATGGCAATACATAAGATGAATCTATAAATTGTTGCTCTAGAGAATTACTATATCCATCCAACTCAGTATACTCAGCTCTTAAACCTGCACGAATCCCTAATTTCTTCCATTTTTTAGACACTTCAAAAAAGGCTGCACCATTATTCTCTTGATAATCATATGAATTTGAAAAAGCGTCATCAACTAACCAATTTCCATCAACATTATTAAAACGATCAAAACGTTTCCCATTAAACAATAAGCTATAAGATCCTCCTCCGCTTAATTTCCAGCCAGTAGTATCAAAAACATGTTCATATACAATTCTTAACTCAGCTATTAGAGGTACATCTTTCGATTCATTTCTAATATCAAAAGAAGACTCTGTACCTGTTTCTAGAAACTCAAACAAACTATTCGTTTCCCCTTCATTGTTACTGACTTTATTAACGTAGTTCAAGTTAATTTCAAGGTTACTATCATTCGTATCTGTTTCAATTGTATAATTCAAAAAACTAGTATTGTTTAACCATTTCCAAGTATGATCTGAAAAAGCCGCACTACGAGTTTGCGCTAAATCATTTATTGCATATTCAGTTTCAGAGCTATCAATAGAATTACCTCCTCCACCATATCCATTCAATCCCAATGACAGTTTTTGTTTATCATTAATTTTATAGGCAGACTTTATACTATAGTATTGCCAAATATTCCGATTATGATTATTAGAAAATGACGTTAATTTACGATTAGAATCATCAGTTGTAAATCCATAAGCTTCATTAGTACCATAAGATTGGTTATAATTTCCGCCCAAATAACCGTTCAAAGAAAACTTCTTCTTTTTCAAACTAATCCCAATATGCATTCCTGCTGAAGGTTGAATTTGTGTATTTACGCCTCCTTCTGCTCGCAATGTCATGTTATAACCTTCTAAATGAAAATCTTTGGTAAACACCTCTATCACACCATTGCTACTCCCTTGCGCTTTATACTTGGCCGAAGGATTTGTTATAATTTCTATTCGCTCAATTTGACTTGCCGGAATTGCTTTTAACTCATCATTAGAAATAATTGCCTGGCGATCAATCAATATTAAAGGGCTTCCCCTACCAATAATTTCAATATGCTCATCATCTGGTGAAACGAGTTTAGGTGAGGCTTTTAGCACTTCAAATAAATTAGATAAAGTTTGAAGATTTGTTCCTTCTACATTCACCGAAATCCCGTCCATAGTTCGTTTAAACATTTCTTTCCGAAACACAACATCAACAGTTTCTAGATCAAGGTTCTTTTTCAAAACCACTGTTCCTAAATCCACTAAAGAATCAGTAACCTTAAAAGAAATTAAAGTATCTAAATAAGTAGGAACCGATACTTTTGCATAGAAACTCTTTTGTTCTTTGGCTATGAGCGGTAATGAAAAATAAGTACTGTCTAAGTATGTTCCTTTCTTCAAGGTTGAATCTGCAGCAGAAAAAATTGTGATTTGCCCCAATCCGATTGATTCTTGTTCGGCTACTATAGAACCTGTAACTCTCACAGTTTGTGAAAATGAAAAACCAGTTTGTAAACAAAGTAAAAGTAGAATAAGTCGATTCATTTGGTAATTATCTTGGGATGGGTTGGTTAAGTATAAGGTTTAAAAAATTCTAACCTTAATAGGTCAAAAGTAGGTAATCGTTACACTCGGCGTTTATAAAAAATGGCTTTTAACTTTTTTTTAACGCTTGTTTTTATTTTTCGACAAGACATTTTCAAATTAACTAGATCTGTTTAAAATGGGCGATATCACTGCGATTTTC
>CAKZPK010000310.1 GCA_937139035.1 uncultured Crocinitomix sp.
AGTGCGGCGTTGTTAAATGCGCTTGAATTGGCTGAGAAAGCAATTGCAAATGTTAAAATAGTAGTTGTTGGGGCAGGAGCAGCAGCATTTTCTTGTGCTAAATTGTATTTGGCTCTTGGTGCTAAGCTAGAAAACATTTTCATGTATGATAGTAAGGGACTATTGTCAAAACTACGAGAAGATTTAGATCAATATAAATCTGAATTTGCTGTGCATGACAAAGATGTTTCATTAGTAGATGCCATGAAAACGGCTGATGTCTTTTTAGGATTGTCAAAGGGTGGAATTGTTTCAAAAGAGATGGTGAAGTCTATGCCTGAGAAACCAATTGTTTTTGCGTTGGCAAATCCTGATCCTGAAATTTCATATAAAGAAGCTATTTCTGTAAGAACAGATATTATTATGGCTACTGGAAGATCTGATAATCCAAATCAGGTGAATAATGTACTTGGTTTTCCATTTATTTTTAGAGGAGCATTGGATGTTCGCGCAACAAGCATTAATGAAGAAATGAAACTAGCAGCTGTTCGTGCGATTGCAGAATTAGCAAAAGAGCCAGTTCCAGAAGAAGTAAACGAAGCATACGGAGAAAAGAATATTTCTTTTGGAACGGATCAAATTATTCCAAAACCGTTAGATTCAAGATTAATTACCTCTGTATCACCGGCCGTAGCAAGAGCAGCAATGGAATCAGGTGTGGCGCAAGAACCTATTGAAGATTGGGAAGCTTATGATATTGAGTTAAGACGTAGGTTAGGACTAGATAATAAACTCGTTAACGTATTAACAGAAAAAGCAATTAAAAATCCTAAAAAGGTTGTTTTTGCTGAGGCTGATAATTATAAAGTTTTAAAAGCGGCTTATTTAGCCGAGGAAGAAGGGTACGCCCAACCAATTTTATTGGGACGTAAGAAAAAAATTGCAGAGCTGATTGAAGAAATCGGGTTGGAATTTGAAAGTGCAATAATCATTGATCCTAAAGAGGAAGCTGAAGTTGGAAAATGTGAGGCCTTTGGGAAAATATTCTTTGAAAAAAGACAGCGTAAAGGTTTTACATTGCATGAATCTTGTAAAATTATGCGTGAGCGTAATTACTTTGGTTCAATGATGGTGGAAACCGGTGAGGCGGATGCACTTATTTCGGGGATTACGCGTAATTATAAAGATGTAATTCGACCAGCATTACAAGTTGTTGGTAAACAAGAAGGAGTAGATAAAGTAGCGGGGATGTACGTGATGGTAACTAAACGCGGTCCTCTGTTCTTAGCAGATACTACTGTGAATTTTGATCCTTCAGCGGAGGAATTGGCTGAAATCACGAATATGGTGGCTAAAAAAGTAAGACAATTAAATGTCCATCCAAAAATTGCCTTATTGTCATACTCCAACTTTGGATCTGCACCAGGTGTAGATTCCAACAAGATGAATGCAACAAGAAAAATTATTGCAGAAAGATATCCAAACCTTGCTGTAGATGGAGAAATACAAGCAAATTTTGCTTTGAATAATGAATTGAGAATGGAGAAATTTTCTTTTTCATCTCTAGGGAATAAAAATGTGAATACGTTAATTTTTCCAAACCTGTCTGCAGGAAATATTGCCTATAAATTATTGCAAGAAATGAATGATGATGTGGATGCAATTGGACCGATATTATTGGGGATAAAGAAATCCATTCATGTATTACAATTAGGAAGTAGTGTAAGAGAAATTTCGAACATGGTAAAAGTTGCCGTGTTAGATGCACAAACAAAATAACAGAATGATAGCACATTTAAATGGTCGCCTCGTTGAAAAAACACCAACAAACATTGTTGTTGAATGTTCGGGTGTAGGCTATTTTGTGAAAATTAGTTTAAACACGTATTCTAAAATTGGTTCGGACGAAAATATTAAGATTTTTACCCAACTACAGGTAAGAGAGGATGCGCATACGCTTTATGGTTTTCACAGTTTGAAAGAACGTGAAATGTTTAACCACCTAATTTCTGTTTCTGGAATTGGTGCGAACACAGCCATTATAATGTTGTCAGCACTAACGCCTAATGAAATTGCTGCAGGAATTGTTGGGGAGGATGTTAGTTTAATACAAAGTATAAAAGGAATTGGTGCAAAAACAGCACAACGCGTTATTCTTGATTTGAAGGACAAGGTTGCAAAATCGGATTTTGGTACCGAAAATATTGTCGTTGTAAACAATACAAATCAAAATGATGCGTTAACAGCTTTGTTGTCTTTAGGTTTTGATAAGAAAAGAGCCGAAAAAGCCATCAAAAATATTATAACAGAAGACCAAACTGTTGAAGAAATTATTAAGCAGGCCCTGAAGGTACTGTAAACTGAAACCACATGTTTTGAATAGTTATTACAACGCACCCTATGATTATTCCTAACATCAAAAATTCTGTGTAAAACCAGAATATTTGTAGATATGAAAAGAAGTTTTTTATTATTATTTACGTTGACTTGTGTCCTGAATCTCCTGGCGAACGGTGAGAATATTGGTGATGGGGTACTCACGTATGAGGTTGCAACAGATTCACCCAAAGTGGATTTGCCTTTCCCTATTTTTGATTATCAGGACTATACTGATCGTAAAAGATCTCCCATTAATTTAAAGGATCCGGAAAATCTAAATACAGATATTGTTTATAACCCCGAAACAGGAGGTTATGAAATAATTCAGAAGATTGGAAATCAGTATTACAGATATCCAACTTCAATGACACAGGCAGAATACATTGAATATCAGAGAAAGAAAGCGTTAGAAGATGGATGGATTGACAAGGTAGATGCTACAAATGATAATGCAGCTGGAGTTATTCCACCACTTAAAGTAGGAGGAGAGGCTTTTGATGTAATTTTTGGAGGAGATGAAATTAATATCCGACCGCAAGGTTCTGCTGAGCTTTCGTTTGGTGTTAATGTTTCTCGATATGATAACCCTGCGTTACCAGAACGCCAAAGAAGGGTTGCAACTTTTGATTTCCAACAACAAATTCAGTTGAATATGGTTGGTCAAATTGGAGATAAATTAAAACTTACGATTAGCCAAAACACAGAGGCAACTTTCAACTTCCAAAATCAAGTTAAAATTGAATATACAGGATATGAAGATGAGATTATCCAGAAAATTCAAGCAGGTAATGTTAGCTTACCATTGAATACAACCTTAATTCAAGGGTCGCAAAGTTTGTTTGGTATTAGAACGGATTTAAAGTTTGGAGCTTTAACTGTTCAAACTATTTTGTCTCAACAAAAAGGGAAACGCCAAGAAATTAATGTTGCTGGGGGTGCTCAGGTTCAGGATTACGAAGTGCGTGTAGACAACTACGAAGCTAATAAACACTATTTCTTAAACTATTACCACCGCGAACATTATGATGAGGCCATGCAAACCATGCCTATTGTAAACTCTCCTATTAATGTAACGAAGATTGAGGTTTGGGTTACAAACCGAATTAACCGAGTAGAGGATACACGAAATGTTATTGCATTTACAGATTTAGGTGAAGGTAATATAGAGAATTTACAAGGTGGACCTATTGTGTCAGGGAGTGACTTGCCAAGAAACGGTGCCAATAACCTTTATGCAGAATTGGAATCTAATCCTGCAATCCGTAATTTTTCAACTGCGGTTAGTGCGCTTTCGGTTATTAGCGGTAGCCCAGGACCATTTGCACAATCTGTGCATTATGAAAAAGTTGAAAATGCTAGAAAATTAAGTGAACAAGAATATACATATAATGCACAATTAGGATTTGTATCCTTAAAATCACCATTAAATCAAGACGAAGTACTCGGTATTGCTTATCAATACACAATTAATGGTAGAACTTTCCAGGTTGGTGAATTCTCAACTGATGTTCCTGTTGAAGAAGGATCTAAAAGTGCTTTAATTCTAAAATTATTAAAACCAACGATTATCAATCCTAAAAATAAAACATGGGATTTGATGATGAAAAACGTTTATTCTATCGGTGCTTACCAAGTAAGCCCTGGTGACTTTACATTTGATGTTTGGTATAACAATCCGTTAACTAGTGTTAATGTAAATTATTTGCCATATGAAGGGGTGAATGATATCTTATTAATGCAGCAGTTAGATCTGGATCGTTTAAATTTAAATCAAGATTTATATGCGGATGGTCGTTTTGATTTTGTCGCCATTCAATATGACGGAAATAGGGCAATTAATGGAGGTACGGTTGACCCAAGGACAGGGCGAGTCTATTTTACAACTATTGAACCTTTTGGTAAAACACTAAGGGGGAAATTAGAAGGTGTACCAGATCCATTAGCTCCTATCCAAATTGATGGAATTGTTTTTGACGAATTATATGACTCTACCAAAACAGCCGCACAACAAATTCCAAGTAAAAATAGATTTAGTATTAAAGGAAGCTATAAATCTTCTGTAAGTTCAGAGATCTCGCTTAACTCATTAAATATTCCTGAGGGAAGTGTTACTGTTACCGCTGGTGGAGCTAGATTAGAAGAGGGAGTTGATTATACGGTAGATTATAATTTAGGACGTGTAAAAATTCTAAATCAAGGGATTTTAGAATCGCAAACACCAATTAAAGTTCAACTTGAAAGTAATTCATTGTTTGGTTTCCAATCAAAATCACTTGTTGGAGCACATTTCAATTATGAAATAAATAAAGACTTTAATGTAGGAGCAACTTTTATGAATTTAACGGAAAAGCCGTTAACTCAAAAAGTAAATATAGGTGACGAACCAATTAGTAACTCTGTTATTGGAACGGATATTAGTTACCGTACTGATGCACCATTTTTAACTAAAATGGTTGATTTCTTGCCTGTAATTAGTACAAAAGAAAAATCAACCATTACTGCTTATGGTGAGTTTGCTTACCTTATTCCAGGGACACAGCGTGCCATTAGTAAAGAAGGAATTTCTTATATAGATGGATTTGAAGGAAGTCAGAGTGCTATTGATATTAAACAAATTCAAACATGGAGATTGGCTTCAATTCCACAGGGACAAAATGATTTATTTCCTGAGGCATCTATAAAAACAGGTACAGCGGCAGGGTTTAATCGTTCGCATTTATCATGGTATCAAGTTGATCCAACAACATTCTATCAAAATTCAGCAACAACACCTGAACATATCAAGGATAATGCAGCGATTTTAGAGAATTCACAAATGCGTCAATTAGAGCAAAATGATCTATTTCCTCAAACAAATCCACCACAAGGAACATTGAATAATATTCCTGTACTTGATTTAGCTTATTATCCGGAAGAAAGAGGACCTTACAATTATGATACTTTGGATGCGAATATATTACCAGATGGTAATTTTTCTAATCCTGAAGACCGTTGGGCTGGTATTATGCGAGCATTAACTACTACCAATTTTGAAACGGCTAATGTTCAGTTTATTCAGTTTTGGTTATTAGATCCATTTAATGATGATGCTACAGATTCTGGCGCGGTTAATTTAACTGGTGGAGATCTTTACTTCAACTTAGGTAATATCTCAGAAGATGTTTTACCTGATTCAAGAAAAAGTTTTGAAAATGGATTGCCTACGAGTGGATCCGTTGCTGATCCAAGTGATTACGATACTACTGCTTGGTCAGTAGTTTCTAATGAGCAAGTAATTGTAAATGCATTTGACAATAATGCTTCTTCAAGAATTTATCAAGATGTTGGTTTAGATGGGTTCGGTGACACTAGAGAGCTGAGTTATTTCTCAAAATTTATTAATTGGGTAACTGGAAGTGGCTTGACTACTGATGCAAAAAACAAGTTAATTCATGATCCTTCTTCTGATAATTATAATTATTACAGAGATGACGATTCAGATGATGCTGAATTCGATATTGTAAGAAGATACAAATACTACAATGGTACAGAAGGAAACTCGGCTACTCCAGAAATTTCGGATACAATTAATGATGATGGTTATCCTACAAGAGGAACTCAAACACCAGATATTGAGGATTTAAATCAAGATAACAACTTGAGCGAATCTGAAAGCTATTTCCAATATCGTGTAAGTTTACGCCCAAGTGATTTGGAAGTAGGACAAAACTTCATAACTAATAAACAAGAAGTTGAGATTAATGCAGATACAGGTGAGAAAGAAAATTGGTATCAATTTAAAATTCCAATCGAAAATCCTGAATCAATTATTAATGGAATTTCAGATTTTAGATCTATTCGTTTCATGCGTATGTTCATTAATAACTTTGAACATGAAGTAGTTTTAAGATTTGCAAAGCTTGAACTAATTAGAGGTGAGTGGAGAAAGTATTTGTTTAATTTGAATGAACCGGGTGAGGTTGTTCAAGACGATCCAAACTCAACTGAATTTAATTTAGCAGCAGTAAACTTAGAGGAAAATGAAGGAAAATTTCCTGTATCATATGTAATTCCTCCTGGAATTATTCGTGAGCAAGACAATGGGTCAATTAACTTAAGACAATTGAATGAGCAAGCTTTATCTATGGAGGTTTGTGGATTAAAGGATGGTGAAGCTCGAGCCTCCTATAAAAATGTCCAGTTTGATGTCAGGTCCTACAAGAAGCTAAAAATGTTCGTCCATGGCGAACAACAGTATAGGACGGGCTGGGCCACAAATGATTTAAAGAATGATCAATTGACAGTTTTCATACGTTTGGGAACAGATTTTGAAGACAACTATTATGAGTTTGAGATGCCGTTAAAAGTAACGGATTATGACCCTGTTAATGGACTGAAATCTAATGCAACAGGTGCTGCAGAACTTATTTGGCCAGAAGCCAATAATATGGAGATTGTGTTTGACTCTTTATTGAACTTAAAAATAAGGAGGGATGCGAATGGCATTCCTACTACGATTGAGCATATTCAAAATTTATTGCCAGATGATTATGGAGTTGTACGCCGAATAAAGGTAAAAGGTAATCCAAATCTACAAGGAATGAAAACCATTATGATTGGTGTTCGAAATCCAGGGAAAGATACAAATCACCCATGGCAAATGAATGAAGATGGATTGGAAAAATGTGCTGAGGTATGGGTAAACGAATTAAGGTTAACAGATTTTGATCAATCTGGTGGTTGGGCTTCAACGGCTCGGGTAAATGTACAAATGGCAGACTTTGCAAGTGTGAATTTATCAGGTAACTATTCTACACCAGGTTGGGGAAGTATTGAGAAGAAAGTGAGCGAAAGACAGCGTGATACTCAAATGGGCTTTGATGTATCATCTAATATGGAGCTAGGGCAGTTTTTTGGAAGAAAGGTCAACATACAAGTACCATTTTATGTCGGATATTCGGCTAATGTTATTGAGCCTGAATTTGATTTATTGGCGCCAGATGTAAGACTCAAGAACTATCCTGATTCAACGAGGCGTTCAAAAGCTGATTTATCGCGTGATGTAACCATAAGGCGCTCCTATAACTTTACAAATGTAAGGCGTGAACGAACCGCCGGGAAAGAAGTTAACTTTTGGGATGTTGAAAACTGGTCTGCAAGTTATTCTTATAATGAGTTAAGGTTACGTGATATTAATACGGATCATGATATCACTAAGACATATCGTGGTGGGTTAACTTATAATTACTCTAAAAAGCCATTGTTAATTGAACCTTTCAAGAAAAGTAAATTCTTGAAAAAGTCGAAATGGTTTGGACTAATTAAAGATTTTAACTTCTATATAGGTCCAAAATCACTCGGGTTTAATACTGAAATTTCTCGAATGTACAATGAGCGTGAGAATAGGAATGCGTTGGATACAACTTTCCAATTTAAACCAACCTATTTGAAAAACTTTAATTGGACGAGAAACTATGACTTGAAATATGATTTATCTAAAAATATTAAGTTCTCGTTCTCGGCATCTAATCGCTCAATTATTTTAGAGCCAGAGGGAATTATTGATGGAAAAGTTACTGCTGATCAAGATTTAGAGACATATAATAATTACCAATTATTTAAATCGAGCATACGTAGTGCACTTGAACCTTTTGATGGTGATGATGTTAAATTTGGTGGATTTGCATTGAATTACGGACATAATTATGATTTCTCATACAAAGTACCATTTGATAAGTTGCCGCTTACTAATTGGATAACTGCGAATGTTAAAATGAGAAGTAGTTATGATTGGATGCGTGCACCGTTAGCATTGCCAGAAATTGGAAATACGGTACAAAATGCCAGAAACTTTACCGTTAATGGTCAGGTGAATATGGTAACGCTTTATAATAAAGTCGGATTTTTAAGAAAAATTAATAACGACGGAAGAGGCGGACGTGGTGGACGAAATGCTCCACAGCAAAATGCAGCCGACAAAGGGAAAAAAGAGAAGGACAAAAAAGAAGGTGAAGAAGGAAAAGATGGTGATAAGGACAAGGATAAGAAAAAACGAGAGGGAGTTCACCCAATTGTAAAAACTACCGGACGTTTAATCATGTCGTTTAGAAATTTATCTTTCTCTTATGCTGAAACGGATGGTATTATGCTTCCTGGTCTTGATGGTGACATTAGTATCTTAGGAATGGATAATTTCGGTCAACCTGGATTGGCATTTGTTGCTGGTCAACAAAACAGAGATTTATTTGGTAGACCTACAAATGCATGGGGAGAATATGATTCATTTGCGCCATTTGCAGCAAGTAACGGATGGTTGAAAGATAATCCTAATCTAAATATTTTGCATACTAACTCGCATACGCAATCTATGAATGCTCGTGCAACATTTGAACCATTTAAAGACTTGAGAATTAATGTAACGATTGATCGTAAGTTAACAGATAATGAGAATAGTTATTATCGTTTTAACGATACGTTGCCACCAGTTCCAGGGTTCGAAGGAGATTGGGAGTATCAAAATAGAATTAACGGAGGTTCTATTAGCTTCACTACAATTACATGGAAAACGGCCTTCCAAAAATTAGATTCATCTTATGTTTCTGAAGTATTTGAAGAGTTAAGAGGATATCGTACTACAGTTTCTGCACAATTAGGTGAAGAAAATGGAACTAGCTTAGGTGATGATGGATATTATGCAGGATTTGGAGAGAATCAACAAGATGTATTAATTGGATCATTCTTAGCTGCATATACAGGGCAGGGAACTGGAACTAAATTCTTTGATGTGTTTAAGGCTATTCCTTTACCAAACTGGGATATTAGATATGATGGTTTAGCAAAAATGGACTTTATGAAGGATTATGTGAGAAACTTCTCCCTAACCCATGCCTACCGTTCAAATATATCAGTTTCGAACTATCAAACCAACTTGGCTGCATTTGATCAAAACGGTATTCAACAGTTGGATGCATCAAATAACTTGATTCCAGGTAGACAAATTCAAAGTGTGACAATTACAGAGCAGTTTGCACCTTTCTTAGGAGTTGATGCAACTTGGATTGTTGGAGAAAATGGATTGATCACTAAATTTGAATATAAGCGCGATCGCTCATTAGCATTGAGTGTTACTAACCTTCAAATAACGGAGATGCGCGGAAAAGAATGGGTGATTGGAACAGGATATAAATTTTCTAATGTTGAATTACCATTCAATATACTTGGAAATAAACCTAAAAGTGACTTGAATATTAGATTTGATTTATCAATCAGAAGTAATATTGCACTTAATAGAAACATTATTGAGAACAGTCAACAAATTACTTCAGGTCAAGACATGTACTCAATTAAATCAAGAGTGGATTATAATATTGGTAAAAACTTAAATGTTGCACTTTATTTTGATCGAGTTGTGAATAAACCGCAGTTATCAACTGCCTTTAATACTGCTAATACAAGTGCAGGTCTGGCATTGAGATTTAATCTAGCTCAATAACAATCATTAAATGAATAATATTAACATCCATATTCGTAAGGCTAAGCCTACGGATATGGATGCTGTATTTGGTCTAATTAAAGAGCTGGCTATCTATGAAAACGCCGAGGATCAAGTAACAAATTCCGTAGAAAATTTAATTGAAGACGGGTTTGGATCAAATGCAGTGTTTAATTGTCTAGTAGCTGAGGTGAATCAACAAGTGATAGGCTTTGCTTTATATTATACCAGCTATTCTACCTGGAAAGGGCGTTGTTTGTATCTGGAAGATTTTTTAGTTACCGAATCATGGCGAAGAAAAGGAGTGGGTAAATTGTTATTTGATGAGGTGTATCAAATTGCAAAAGAAACAAAAGTCAAAAGGTTCGAATGGCAAGTGTTAGATTGGAATGAGCCTGCTATTAATTTCTATAAAAAATACGAGGCCAATTTAGACGAGACTTGGGTGAATTGCAAGTTAATGCTCGCGCCCTAACAAGAATGTCGCAAGCTCACGCATTGGAGCTTTCTTTTCATCTGCAATACCAATGTGAGCCAAATTTTCCATAGCTTTTGTATGGTACTCATTCATTTTTTTAGTGGCTTTTGCTTTAATGTCAAGCGCGGCGTAAATAGCCTTGGTTTGCTTGATTTTTAGCTCGTAATCTTGCTCTGTAGACAAAGAGTTTAGCTCTTGCGATTGCGTGGCGTCAGCATCCTCTATAGCCTTTAATAGTAAGAAGGTTTTTTTATTAGCAATAATATCTCCACCTACTTGTTTTCCAAACTTATTCTGGTCGGCATATACATCTAAAATGTCGTCTTGAATTTGAAAAGCAATTCCAAGGTTAACACCAAATTCATATAAATCATTAGAGTCAGATTCTGAAGCACCGGCTACAATTGCCCCCATTTTTAAACTGCAACCTAATAAAACAGCAGTTTTGTAGGCAATCATTTTAATGTAAGCGTCTATTTCAACTTTCTCCATGGTTTCAAAATCCATGTCCCATTGTTGACCTTCACACACTTCGGTTGCTGTTTGGTTAAAAACAGGTAGTAGTTGTGCCAATTGTTCAGGCGGATGATTTGCCAATGTCTTATAAGCTTCTATAAGGAGCGCATCTCCACTTAATATCCCTATGTTTTCACTCCATTTTTTATGAACAGTTTCTTGTCCCCTCCTCAAAGGTGCTTCATCCATAATGTCATCATGAATGAGCGTGAAATTGTGGAATAATTCTACAGTTAACGCAGCATTTTTAGCAGACTCAAATGGTGCTCCAAATAACTCGGCGCTCATTAATGCTAAAACGGGGCGCATTCTTTTACCTCCTAATCCCAAAAAATAAGTAATGGGCTCGTATAGGTTATTTGGTGTTTCAGGTAAATGATAAGCTGCTATTGCAGATTCAACAAAGTCCTGATAAATAGACAAGGATTTCATCATGGTTTATGGGCTATTCTTGAAAAGAGTTTTTCGAAGCTGAGGGCCCAGATTCTATTTCCAGATCTTCCAATTCGATATCCTCTTCTTCATCATATAGCTGGAATAAAGGCTCTGCTAACGCTTTATTACTGATTTTTTTCTCCATCCACAAAAGTAAACTTGGTAAAATCAATAGGTTAGCAAACATAGCAACTAGTAGCGTTAGTGAAACTAGCACCCCTAAGGCTTTTGTTCCTCCAAATTGTGAAAATGCAAACATTAAAAAACCAAAGAATAATACAATTGAAGTATAAATCATACTTGTTCCTGTCTCTCGCAAAGCAGATAAAATACATTTTCTTAAATCATGTTCATGTAATTTAAGCTCTTGACGGAATTTGGCCAAAAAGTGAATTGTGTCATCCACGGATATCCCAAATGCAATACTAAACACCAATAAAGTAGATGGTTTAATAGGAATGCCGGTATACCCCATAACACCTGCTGTAAATAGAAGTGGTACAAAGTTCGGTACTAATGAAACCAATACCATTCGCCATGAACGGAATAAAATGGACATTAGAATCCCGATCATTACAATTGCAATACTCAATGAGATTAATAGGTTAACAACAAGGTATTGTGTACCGTTTGATGCAACTACTGAAGTTCCTGTAAAAGTAACATCCCACTCGTTTATATCAATTGCTTTATATAGGCTATCATTAAACCCTGCCTCGTTGTGGTAAGGTGCAAAAGTTGTTTCATCAAGCTCTTCCATTAAAGAAGAGTTTTGACCAACAAACATGGCTTTTAAATCTCTAAACACAACAGGAGATGCTTTGTATAGTTCTGTTAAACTTGCGTTTTTCTCATCACCTTCTTGCGCGATAATAATTGGATACAAACTGTCTGTTGCTGCTTTGTACGGATTAATGATTCTTTCAAATCCAGGTCTAATACTATCAATTAACTCTTGAATTTCGTACGATCCTAAATCTTGAATTTGTGCTGTAATTCTTGTAATAACTAAAGAACTATCCACAAAACCATTTGTTCCAGCAGCTTCGCTTGTTGTGTTTTTAATATAGGGTGCCATCAAACGCATTTTTGCGTCAGACGGAAGTTCATATTTGTCTGGATTGCCATTGCTAAAAGCCATGTTAGCAACCTTTATTGCATCAGAAATCGAAAGTGATTTAGAGAATTGTCCAAATGATTCTAAATAACGTTGCGCGGAATCTATTTCTTCAAAACGATTAAAGAATGTGTTTTCGCGTTTTGTATCTAAAAGAATATCGAATGGAATTGCTCCTCCAAAGTTGTCTTGAATAAAGTTTAGGTCATTCGTAATTGGATCATTTTGCGGAAGGTCTCCAGTAATATTTCCAGTAGCTTTAATCTGTAAAGTTCCAATTAAGGCAATAACTACAACAACTCCAGATCCAATGAATACCCATTTACGCTTGTTCAATGTTAATGTCTCTAATTTATCAACTGTATAATGCAGCCATTGTTTTTCCAAATGTTTTAAATGCTTGCTTTTTGGAATTTTCGAATAGCTCAATACAATTGGAAGAATTGTAATTGATAAAACGAATACAAATAAGATATTAATTGATGCAATTAAGCCAAATTCAGCCAAACGTTCTGAGTTCGTAAAAATGAACGTTGAAAACCCTAGCGCAGTAGTTAGGTTAGTTAAAAAGGTTGCGTTTCCAATTTTTTGAATTACGCGAGAAAGTGCCTTGGCTTTATTACCGTGTGTTTTAATTTCTTGGTGAAACTTATTAATCAAGAAAATACAGTTAGGGATACTAATAACAATAATTAATGGTGGAATCAATACCATTAAAATTGAGAGTTGATAATCCAACGCGCCAATACTACCCAATGACCAGATAACTCCTGCAAAAACTACCGTATTAGCAATCAATACAATTTTGAAAGATCGGAAGAAGATGAACAATAATAAAGAGGTTACACCGATTGATAAACCAATAAATAAACCTAACTCAGCTTTTAGTTTGGCTCCAACAGCCACACGAATATGTGGCATCCCAGAAATTCGAACTTCACCTAGTATCTCATTATAATCATCACAAAGTGCCTCAATATCGAATAAAATATTGGCCTTTTTCATGTCGCTCATAATAGATTCATTAATGAAAATCATCATGAGCGAGGCATTTGTTTCCTCGTTATATAGTATTCCGTTATAAAGCGGGTTGGTGCGTATGATTTGATTCAGGCTGTCAATTTCGCTTTGACTTTCAGGTCGGTTATTTACGACAGCTTGAAAATAGAAATTTTCCTCCGTGCTATTTTTTGCAAGTTGATAAAGGTGCGCCTCTGATAAAACAGAATCTACCGCATCAAATGCGTTAACACGTTCACCTAAATCATACCATGCCTGAAATTTTTCCTTTTCGTAAAGATTCTCCGTTTTTATTGCAAAAATCAAGAGAGACTCGCTACCTCCAAAGGATTTCTTTAGGAGTTCGTAATCTTGCTTAGGTTGAGAATCCTTAGGCAACATTGTACCGTAAGTATTATCAATTTTAATATTTGTAACAGCAAAGTAGCCCAAAAAGATTGTAATCCCCAATATCACGGAGAGTAACAAAATTCTATTTCGAAGGATAAATTGCGAAAGTTTAAACCACATTCAACCAAAAATTAAACAGCCACAAATGTAGTGATTCGAATTGTAAAATAGGGGCATTGAACGATATTTGTGTCAAAATATCCGATTAAGTTAAAATACGGACTTTATCTTCCGTTTTCGAACGTGAAAAACGACTTGAATTAAAGCGCTTTGTAAATTGAATGGCTAGAATGAAATATATTCTTCAGGGTTGAGTAAATGGCCCTTTTTCCATAGCTCAAAATGTAAATGAGGGCCGGTTGTGTTTTCGCCCGAGTTCCCTACTATGCCAATCGGATCACCTGTTTTAACTAATTCGCCACGTTTTTTCAAAATGGCCGAACAGTGTTTATAAACAGATATTAAGTCACCTTTATGCTGTACAGCAATAACATTTCCTTCTGATTGAACCCAACCAGTTAAAATAATTGTCCCGTCCAAACAAGATTTAATGGGTTCATCTTTTAAGGTGACAATATCTACTCCAAAATGTCCTTCTTGTTCGTTAAATGAATGTGAAACTAAACCTTTAACGGGTGCAAAAAAGAAATCGTAAGACTCACTTTCTGCATAGCGTGATTTATTAGACTCGGCGTTTTCCACCTTTTTTCGCAAAATCGAATCTGCAGAACTTTTAGTAAAGTCTGGAGTGTAATTTTCTAATTCTTTATCAAGGTTGTTAGTAGCGCTGTCTTCGAATTCTTCATCTGATAAAATAGTTTTGAGGTTGTTTAACAAAAATTGGTTCGATTCTGTAGCTTCATATAAGGAGTCTATCAATTCTCCTTGTCGCTCAATCTCTTGATCGTTATATAAACCGTTGTCATTTACGAAAAGCGAATTTAGAGGAGTATATCGTACCAATAGAAGTGTAATGACTAAAACAACAACTGTGTATAAGCCGAGTAAGGAAATCAAGTTAAAGGAAGAAACGCGCAAACTCCATTTTTCATGATAATTACTATCATTGATAAACGTTAATTTGTGTTTTTCCCTCGAACGTTTGAAATAATTCTTTATTTTTTCTAAAAAGCTCACTATCTAATTACAAATGTAAAGGTATAAAATGGCAATTTCGATTCTTTTTGGTGTCAAAATTTCATTTAAATCAATGAAATGGACACTTGGCTCGTTTTTTGATGTTAATAAACAACTAAAACAGAGTAGCAAACGTTATAGTTATGAGGAATTTAATTAACTTTGAATAGGGGAGAAGACTTTGTTAATCGTTATAATAAAAACAATAAAAGTAGTAGTGAAGATCCAAGCCAAAATAGTAATCGTTTTAAGTGTTTTGCTTATCAGCTTTTCAGCCAATAGCCAATTGGTTACGAATTCAGGAGTTAGTCCTGTATCGTTGGTTGAAGATATTTTGGTAGGAGACGGAGTAGAAGTTTCTGGTGTATCTTTTACAGGTGTAGCAGAGGCAATAGGTTCTTTTAACGGTGCTGCAACAAATGTTGGTTTGGCAAGTGGAATAATTTTAACTACTGGAACTGTTAATAACGAAACCGGTGGAATTGGCGGAGAGCAACGCGGGCCGTTTGGGCCAAATGATACTGGATCTTCGGGTAAAGCAAATGGGGCACCTGGTTATGGGCCTTTAACTGCAATTGCTGGTGTTGATACTGAAAATGCTGCAATTCTTGAGTTTGATTTTATCCCTCAAAGTGATACGGTTCGATTTCGTTATGTGTTTGGTTCTGATGAGTATCCTGAATTTGTAGGTGAAGGTTTTAATGATGCATTTGCATTCTTTATTTCAGGTCCTGGATTTGGAGGGACATATAATATGGCGCAAATTCCTGGCGGAGGTGGACCAGTTTCTATTGATAATATAAATAATGGGTCAAGTAATACGGGGCCTTGTCAAAATTGTGCTTTTTATAATGCAAACGGTACAGGTTCAACATCTCCTTACGATAGTGATAATTATTATATTCAATATGATGGATTTACAACTGTAATGGAAGCTGTAGCTAAAGTGGAATGTGGAGAGACTTATCATCTTAAAATTGCAATAGCTGATGCGGGAGACCAATCTTATGATTCTGGAATTTTTTTAGAGGCGAATAGTTTAGCTAGTTATAGCCCTTTGGATATGGATGCAGGTTTAGATTTGAATGGATATGGTGATGGTGTTACAATGGCAGAAGGTTGTGAATCTGCAACTGTGACAATTTCAAGAACAAATACAACAGAGGCATTAAATCTTCCTGTTATGCTTTCAGGTACTGCAACAGAGGGTGTTGATTACGAGGCTATTCCGGACAATATTAATTTTGCAATTGGTCAAGCAATTGTGACGTTTGATTTTGATGTGTTAGATGATATGCTTACAGAAGGTACTGAAAATCTAATTATTGAATTGAATTATCCTGATCCGTGTGGTGAAGATAATTTTGTGGATATTGAATTGTTTATTCAAGATGTTGATCCTTTAGAAGCCTCTGTTGAAGATGTTGAAGTGCATTGCCCAGCAGAAGAGGTTGAGTTAACGGTTAGTGTCAGTGGCGGATTGCCAGACTATACTTATGATTGGGATGTTGGAGGATCTGATCCTTCAGTAATTGTTAGTCCGGATGTGACTACAACTTATTCTGTTACTGTAAATGATATTTGTATTGGTGTGCCATTGACGGTTTCAGGAACTGTAACTGTTCCAGTTTACCCGCCTTTAATGGTAAATACAACTCCAGATACTTCTGTGCTTTGTCCTAATACACCTCTTGTGTTGGTGTCTGAACCTTATGGTGGAGAAGGAACTTATTCGTACGAGTGGTTTGATGATGGTACACTTATTTCTAGTGGTCCGTTTGTAAATGTTTCGCCTTTTGTTACAACTACTTATACTTTGGTCATTACAGATGGGTGTGGAACGGAATTATCGAAAGAAATAACCGTGACGGTTATCGCTTCAGTGTTAGAGTTGGAAATGAGTCCAGATCAATTAATTTGTCCTGGCGATACTGCAGACTTGTGGGTGATTGCGACAGAAGGGCTTGGTGATTATACCTATTACTGGATGCATTCTGGTGAAACAACTCCAGATGTAAAAGTTTCTCCTAATTATACAGAAACATATACTGTGTCGGTTGAAGATGCTTGTCACACTTATGCAATAGAAGGGATGACTACAGTTGAAGTAGTGCGTCCTCAAGCTAACTTCAATATTCTATCGAATGATCCAATGGAGAACTTATTGGTTTCATTCCAAAACACATCTGTTGGTGGTGTCACTTGGGATTGGGATTTAGGAAATGGAGATGTTTCTAATCTACATTCGCCAAGTTCTACTTATAATCCTTGGGGATGGTATGAGGTGACGTTAATTGCTTATAATGAAATTGGTTGTTCGGATACAATAACGAAACCACTGTATGTTAAGCCCGAGTTTTATTTCTACGCTCCAAATGCATTTACTCCAGATGACGGAAGGTTTAATAATACATATGCAGTTAGTGTTATTGGTGCAACAGAATTTAATTTCCAGATCTTTAATAGATGGGGAGAATTAATTTATCAAACAACTGACCAATACTTTAAATGGGATGGTACATATAATGGTCATAATGTTCCTGATGATGTAGTAGTCTACAAAGTACAGATTACGGATCGTGAATATCAAGTTCATCAGTACGAAGGAATGATAACAATTCTCCGTTAATTCATCTTATTCATTACATTTGTTTCAAAATGTAATGGAATGATACCCAAGCATAAGCTTAATTTTATAGCGGTTCTATTGCTGTTTTTATTTGCAACCTGTAAGAATGACCCTGTTGTAGAGGAAGTAGTAATTGCTGATTCGAATGAAACCACAATGTCGGATTCTCTATTTGGAGAATTGAGTGAAAAGCAGCAATACTATCAACATTTTATAGTAGAAGTTCCGGTTGCATTTCAACAAAACATAGATAGTTTGGCCAATTGGGTGGTTGAAAATGAACCAGGCGGAATTCGATTTACAGATTGGGATTTAGATAGTATCAGTCGCTTTAAAATGAAGCTAGATACATTGCCAATTATTCAGCCTTTGTATTATGCAAATTACTTTGATTATTTAGATATTCCTAATTACTCTTATTGGGAATCTTCAGAGCATAATCGTGATTCTGCATTAACTAGAGTTTTTGAGAATGATCGAATTGGGCTGGTTAGCATTGGTCGTTTCTATGAAAATAACGAGGTGTTTAATGAATGGATAACGGAATGGAAATCTAGGTCGGGTATCAATATTGTTCAGGCGGCATATGAAGATAAATATGTCAAAAGAGATTATCAAAATTTTATGATGGCCTTGCGAAATACAAATGATATTGTAGAGGTTAACTTAGCTTATTTCGATACCGTTCAACTCAACGGGTTTAGACAGTCAGCCAATTTTAAAGGAATGTTTTTGGTGTCCACACAAAAGGAGTCTATCAATCAACAATTGAATGGTGGCGGAGATTTGTTTATGGTAAGCATGGATGAAAATGCTCATGGGGCTATTCCTTATAAAGATTGGAAGTTGTTGAATGAAAGTCGCCCAATTTTTGAAGAAAGCACCAAGCGAATTTTGGATGCTAAGAGCAAATTAGCCCAGTCAACTATTAGAGCAGGAATTGAAGAACAAAAAGAAGCCGTGCAAACTAATCTACTTTAC
>CAKZPK010000311.1 GCA_937139035.1 uncultured Crocinitomix sp.
ACCAAGACAATTTTTAATGTGTTAAAATGTTTCATAGTTAGTATTTAATTAGTATACCAAAACTAATCTATTTTATTAAAACAACCAATACACCTTAATAAATCGCATATTTACACCTGCTCTACACATCAAACATTCCTTGAATTGATTCAAATAAAAGACCTCCAATAGTCTGGTCAATTATTCGTACTTTTGCAAAAAATAAAATGAACTATGTTGCAGTCAATGACGGGCTTTGGAAAAGCTTCAGGCACATTTTCCAATAAAAAAATCACTGTAGAAATAAAATCACTGAATAGTAAAAACCTTGATTTATTTGTACGTATGCCAACAATTTATCGGCAAAATGAAATTGAGCTTCGTAAGCTTTTAGGCAAACGACTTGATAGAGGTAAGGTAGAATGCAATATTAATGTTGAATTAATTGGGGATGCCACTTCTCAAAAGATAAATCAAAAATTAATCAGCAGTTATTATCAGCAGTTGATGACCATTTCTGAAGATTTAAATTTACCGCAAGAAAACTTGTTAGCGACTTTAGTTAAAATGCCTGATGTTTTTGCAACAGAATCTGAAGAGTTGGATGAAGAAGAATGGAATTTTATAGTTTCAATTTTAGACAAAGCAATAACAGAGCATATTGCTTTTAGGACTGCTGAGGGGAAATTATTAGCTGAAGAGTTTGCTTTAAGAATAGCAAATATAAAACAGGCCTTTGATGAAATTCCCGAATACGAAAAAAGCCGTGTAGATACTATAAAGTTGAGAATTGAAAACAACTTAGAAGAATTTGTTGGCATTTCAAAAATTGACAAAAATCGATTTGAGCAAGAATTGATCTATTATTTGGAGAAATTTGATATTTCAGAGGAGAAGCATAGGCTTGAAAACCATTTGACTTATTTTATTGAGACATTGAACAATCCTGTTTCGCAAGGAAAAAAATTAGGTTTTATCAGCCAAGAAATTGGTCGAGAAATCAATACATTAGGATCAAAATCATACCACGCAGAAATGCAAAAATTAGTGGTTGGGATGAAGGATGAGTTGGAGAAAATCAAAGAACAAATTTTAAATACGCTTTAGTAGCGAAAAGTGAATTGAGAACATGGATTTATCAGAAAACTTAAGGTTTGATCAATTTGAAAATGGAAAATGCATCATTTTTTCAGCTCCTTCAGGTGCAGGGAAAACGACTATTGTTCGCTATTTACTGCGAAACGTAGAAAAACTAGCATTTTCAATTTCTGCAGCAAGCAGAAACCCTAGAGGAAGAGAAGTAGACGGAATTGATTATCATTTTTTAACTGTTACTGATTTTAAACAGAAAATAAAAGGAGATGAATTTGTAGAGTGGGAAGAGGTCTATAATGACAACTTTTACGGAACATTAAAATCGGAAGTTTTAAAACATTGGGAAGAAGGGAAAACGGTTCTTTTTGATGTTGATGCAATTGGCGGACTAAACTTGAAACGCATATTTGGAAAAAAAGCACTTTCTATTTTTATTCAACCTCCCTCACTATTTGTTTTGGAACAACGCTTGAAAAATAGACGTACAGAAACGCCGGAACAAATTAAAATGCGCCTTGACAAAGCCAATGAGGAATTAAGTCATTCAGATCAATTTGATTATGTTTTAATGAATGACAACCTTGAAAAAGCTTGTTATGAAATAAAATCGGTAGTGGAAAATTTCATTCAAAACAATGGATAATATTGTAACTGATATTATAGACGGATTTGCTGGAAAAGAACCTCAATTTGACAAACGTGTTGGGCTCTATTTTGGTTCGTTCAACCCTATTCATATTGGACATTTAATAATTGCCAACTATGTGGCGCAATCGGACGAAATAGACGAAGTTTGGTTCATTGTTACTCCACAAAATCCGCACAAGAAAAAGAAAAACTTATTAGAGGATTTTCACCGCTTGGCTATGGTTAGAATTGCGGTTGAACAAAATGCTAAACTTAAAGCAAACGACATTGAATTCCATTTGCCAAAACCTTCCTACACTACTTACACATTACAAGCATTAAAGGAAAAATACCCGAACAATGCATTTACTCTAATTATGGGTGAGGATAATTTGCGCACACTTCATAAATGGAAAAACTATGAATACTTAATTGAAAATTATTCGATTATAGTTTATCCGCGTGTTTACACTATACAAGAGCAGGCGAAAGAGGAAAAAGAAGCCCCAAACCAAATTATTGACCTACCAAACGTGCATTTATCAGATGCGCCTGTCATGAAAATTTCCTCCAGTTTAATTCGAAAAATGATTCAGGAAGAAAAAGATGTGCGCTACCTATTGTCAGAGCCTGTTTTTAGTTATTTGGATGAAATGAATTTCTATAAATAATGTATCAAGCCGTATTATCCCTCCATATAATTTTCATTGTGACTTGGTTTGCTGGCCTATTTTATATTGTGCGATTATTTGTTTATCAGCGCGAAGCAGAGTTAAAAAGTGAGGACGAGCAAAAAATACTCATTCCACAATACCAATTGATGTCAAAAAGATTGTGGTATGGAATAACTTGGCCTTCCTTTATTCTTACAGCAATTCTTGGACCTACCCTTTTATATTTAAATCCGGGGCTACTTCAGCTTTCTTATATTCACATAAAACTGGCATTTGTTCTAGGATTATTTATCTATCACTTTATTTGCCACTCTTTCTTTCTAAAATTACAGCGCGAAGAATGTTCGAAAACAGGTAATTTTTTCAGAATATGGAATGAAGTTGCTACCTTGTTTTTGGTGGCAATTGTTTTCATAATTGTAATGAAAAATCAGGTCAATTGGATTTACGGAACACTTGGTTTTATTGCATTCGGTATCCTTTTGATGGTTTCCATCAAAATCTATAAATCTATTCGAAATAAACGGAATTAACGGAGTAAGGTAATATGCCCTTTAAACTGGTGTATTTTACCCGTATTGGCATCCTTGGTTTCAATTACCCAACCATAAACACCTGTAGGAGCTTCATGACCGCCATAATTGCCATCCCATTCTCCACCAGTATTATATGATTCCCATATAATTTGGCCAGAACGATCGAAAATAGTTAAGTGGAAAGCAGAGAGATCATTTCCTTCAATAAATATTTTCCAAGTGTCGTTGTAATAATCGCCATCAGGTGTGAAGGCATTCGGAGCAAAGAGTTGAATACTGATTTCTTCAACCTCTTCCACTGCGGTAGAGTCTGCTGGTCCATGTTGAGAAAATGAGCATACGCCCACCAACATAAAAACGCCAGCAATTAGCATTTTTAATTTCATAATTATTTTTTCATGTTACAGCTCCATTTCTTTGAGGAAAAAACAAAGCTGTGATATTGTTTTCTGCCACAAAGAAACGCATTTAAAAGAAAAACCGTTGCTTTTTAACATGTTAAGATTTTGTTATTTTCAAACAACATTTTGTGCACTCATCCCAAATCAACTGATTTACATCAAATTACAATAAAAACGAAACTTTTAACAAATCAATCCACGTTAAAAATGGATTAGTAGAATGCCATTTAAGCCAACAGAATTCAGAATAACTTTATTGAGTTCTCATTAAAGTGCAATGAAAATGAATTTCTAACGGAGTAAGGTGATATGCCCCTTAAATTGGCGAATATTATCCGTGTCGGCATCCTTCGTTTCAATTATCCAACCATAAACACCAGATGGAGCTTCATCACCACCATAATTACCATCCCATTCCCCATTGATATTATACGATTCCCATATTATCTGACCATTATAATCGAAAATCATTAAGTGAAAACTATAAATGTCCGCCCCTTCGACAAAGACTTGCCACGTGTCATTATTATAATCTCCGTTTGGAGTAAATGCGTTTGGCGCAAAAACTTGTGTGTTTTTATCTATGGTTAAGTCAGTCGGATTAGACTGACCGAAAAGTTCACCGCAAAAGCAAACCAGAGAGATGATGAGTAAATTAATTATAACTTTCATTGTTTTTGTTTTAGATCTCAAAATTCACACTCTTATATCGAAAAACAGAGCACTAGTTTCCAATGCTCTAGAGTTAGTTACCCAACGCGACTTTTTTTAGAATCTATATTCAGAAACAGGTTCCTTTTCACCGAAACAACTACAAAAAAATAGCTTACTTAACTATTATACAACCCCTTAATACTGTCCCTTCATATACAAAACAGTAGTAGTTATTTGTGGTTTTCGTATCAAATTCCCCCCGAATTATAGCTCAACTGAAACGAATCGCGATCTAAATCAAGCACACAAAAAACTGTTTAAAAGTATCGTATTTAAGCATTATGAATCCCCTTATTAATTCATAGCTTTATAGTTTAAATTAAAATTCCATAAAAATGAGTTATAACAACCTTTTAACCGAACGAGAGGGGCTAGTCTTAAAAATTACTATTAACCGTCCAAAACAATTGAATGCCTTAAACAAGGAAACCATTCAAGAGCTAAACCATGCATTGGATACGGCAAATAAAGACAAAGAAATAGGAGCTATTATTGTAACAGGAGCAGGAGAAAAAGCATTTGTTGCTGGGGCTGACATTAAAGAATTTGCCGATTTTTCAGTTGAAAAGGGAAAAGAACTGGCTGCCAATGGTCAGGAAATTTTGTTTGACTATATGGAGTTCTTGTCTAAACCTGTAATTGCGGCAGTGAACGGCTTTGCACTTGGAGGAGGATTAGAATTAGCAATGGCTGCGCATATTCGAATAGCATCAGACAATGCACGCCTAGGACTCCCAGAAGTGTCGCTTGGAGTGATTCCCGGATACGGCGGAACGCAACGATTAACACAATTAGTTGGAAGTGGCAAAGCTTTTGAAATGATTACAACAGCAGGGATGATTTCTGCAGATGACGCTCACAAATGGGGGCTAGTTAACCATGTTGTTTCTCAAGAAGAATTAATGCCGCTAGCTGAAAAAATTGCAGGTAAAATTATCAAAAACTCTCCAAACGCAATTAACGCAGCAATAAGAGCAATTAACGCCAATCATGTAGAAGGTGTTGACGGGTTTGAAGTTGAGATTGAAGAATTTGGAAAGTGTTTTGGAACACCTGAATTTGTAGAAGGAACAACTGCCTTTATTGAAAAAAGAAAAGCAGATTTTAGAAAATAATTCGAGGTTAAATAATTAGTGAGCGCCTTAAAAAAATTAGCAGGTCAAACAGCCATATACGGCGGTTCTACTATTATTGGTAGGTTGCTCAATTATTTGCTAGTTCCGCTCTATACCTCTGAGTTTGCATTTACCACGTCAGAGTACGGTTCTATTTCAATTTTATACAGCTACGTTGCCTTTTTTATGGTTTTCTTGTTGTTTGGAATGGAAACTACTTTCTTTCGATTCGTCAACAAAGCTGAAGACAAAGAAAAAACGTTTAATCAAGCCTTTTCAATAGTACTCGTTGTTAATGCAGTTATTCTAGTTACACTCATAGCCTTTTCACAATCTATTGCAAATTGGCTAGATCATCCAGAATTCAAACTATACGTTATTTGGTTTGCATTTATACTTGTATTTGATGCCACCTCATCCTTATTGATGGCGCGTTTAAGGTTCTTGAATCAACCTAAGCGCTTTGCATTTATACAGCTCAGTAATATTGGAACAAATATTTTACTCAACCTTCTTTTTATCTTTTTCTTTTTGGAAGACGGGGCTGATTTTAGAATTGGATATGTCTTTTTAGCCAACCTTATTGCCAGTTTTGTAAAACCAGTTTTGCTCTACAAAGACATTTTAAAATTCAAATTCACTTGGGACAAAGTGTTGGTTAAAACAATGGTGATTTTTGCAATACCACTTGTGCTTGCAGGATTTGCAGGAATTGTAAATGAAGTTATAGACCGTGTATTACTGAGTAAAATGTTGGCAGGAGGACCGAATGGAATTGAATATGCTGAAAGCCAAGTAGGGATTTATTCCGCCAATTATAAATTATCTATACTCATTACCCTATTTATTACCGCATTTAGATACGCAGCAGAGCCTTTCTTTTTTGCGCAAGAAAAAAACCAAGATAAAAACAAAGTGTATTCTAAGGTTATGACCTACTTTGTTATTGTAGTAACACTTATCTTTTTGGTCATAAGTTTAAATCTTTCAATATTCAAATGGTTTATTCCTAACCCAGCTTACTGGGAAGGACTTAGAATTGTACCAATTCTATTGATGGCAAATGTGTTTTTAGGAATTTATTACAACCAATCAATTTGGTATAAGTTGGCAGACAAAACAAAGTACGGCGCTTATATTGCCGTGGGTGGTGCACTAATAACTTTAATTTTAAACATCTCACTTATTCCACTAATTGGGTATATGGGGTCAGCCATTGCCACATTAACAGTTTACTTTAGCATGATGATGGCGTCCTATTATTATGGGCAAAAACATTATCCTATTAAATATAATTTGAGAAAAATTGGCCTTTACATCATCTCTGCACTGGTGTTATTTGCTATTAGTAAACTCATCATTAGAGACCAAATAACATTTGCTTGGCCAACCTTTATTTTGAATGCCATTTTATTACTCGTTTTTATCGGAATTATCCTGTTCATAGAAAGGCCTTTACAACGCCTTAAAAAGGGATAATTTTATTACTTTTGGCTTTTACCTTACAACATGACAATTGAAATTATAAATAAGTCCAAACATCCGCTACCTCAATATGAAACGCCCCTGTCGGCAGGTGTTGATTTGCGTGCTAATTTGGAAGATCCTATAACACTTAAACCTTTAGAAAGAGCTTTAATAAAAACAGGTTTGTTTATTGCACTTCCTGAAGGATATGAAGCTCAAGTTAGACCAAGAAGTGGGTTAGCATACAAGAAAGGAATTAGCGTATTAAACTCGCCTGGCACAATTGATGCAGATTATAGAGGAGAGATTGGCGTGATTTTGGTAAACCTATCCAATGAGGAGTTTATAGTGGCAGATGGTGAACGAATTGCGCAAATGGTTGTAGCCAAATGTGAGCAAGCCAATTTTGCAGAGGTTACTGTTTTGGATGAAACAGAACGTGGAGCCGGTGGATTTGGAAGCACGGGAGTAAAATAAGTGCACTTGAGTAACAATCTATGCACACGTAAAACGAACAATTAATTTAAGGGAGTATTCATTGCAGTTTGTAGCAATATTAACCTTACTAATATAAAAAATTAAGACAATGAAGATAATCGTACCAATGGCGGGGAGAGGAAGCAGATTAAGACCACATACATTGACTGTTCCAAAACCATTAGTTCCAGTTGGTGGAAAACCAATTGTGCACCGTTTGGTACAAGATATTGCCAAAACGAGTAGCGAAAAAATTGAAGAGATTGCATTTGTGATTGGAGATTTTGGAGCAGAAGTTGAGGCCGAGTTAATAAAAGTAGCAGAGAAATTAGGAGCTAAAGGTAGTATCTACTACCAAGATAAAGCATTGGGTACTGCTCATGCAGTTTTATGTGCGGCAGAATCTTTAAGCGGACCTGTTGTTGTTGCTTTTGCTGACACGCTTTTTAAAGCAGACTTTACTTTAGATAATGATGCTGATGGTATTTTATGGGTGAAACAAATCGAAGACCCTTCTGCATTTGGTGTTGTAAAACTGAATGATGAAGGTGTAATTACTGATTTCGTTGAGAAACCTGAAACATTTGTTTCTGATTTGGCTATGATTGGAATCTACTATTTTAAAGATGGAGGCAAATTAAAGTATGAATTGCAATATCTTATTGATAATGGAATTATTAAAGGAGGTGAATATCAATTGCCAGATGCGTTAAGAAATCTCACTAAAAAAGGAGCACAGTTTAAACCTGGTAAAGTGACCGAATGGTTGGATTGTGGTAATAAAAAAGTGACTGTACACACCAATCAAAGAGTACTTGAATTTGACAAAGAGAAAGACCTTATATCCTCAGATTTAGTGTTAAAAAATTCTGTGGTTGTACCTCCATGTTTTATTGGAGAACATGTTGTTATTGAAAATGCTGTTGTTGGTCCTCACGTTTCTTTAGGTCGTGGAACTACAGTAAAAAACTCAGTAGTAACCAACTCTATTGTTCAAAAAAATGCCATGATTACGAATTCAATTTTACAAGATTCAATGATTGGTAACAATGCTAAAATATTAAGCCACGGTAAAGTAATTAGCATTGGTGATTACACAACAATTGAATGATAAAAAACACTAAACATACCGCCCTTTTGATTTTAAAGCAATCCACTATTTGCGCATTTATGTTGCTTTTAGCTGTAGGTTGTAATAATTCTAAAAAAACAGAAGAGGTTAATATTTACACCCAACGTAAAATTTTTAAATCAGAATTTCATCAAGCAAATTCTGAAAAAATGATTGGGCATTATGAAAAAGCAATTGTGCTTTTTGAACACTGTTTAGTACTTGAACCAAATAACCACGCAGTACATTTTGCATTAGCAGACCTTTATCAAACACAAGGCAACAAGGATAAAACCTTGCATCATGCCGAAAGTGCTTACAATAACAATAAGGGAAATAAATGGTATGCTTTACGTTTAGCTGACCTTTATTTTGAACGCAATGAATTTGCTAAAACAGCTGATTTATATGCAGAAATAATTGAAGAGGAGAAAAATGTTGACGTTAAGTTTAAATATGTTGACGCCCTCATTCGCTCAAACAGATATCCACAAGCAATTACCATGTTAGATGAAATTGAGGTTGAAACGGGCGTGATTCCTGAATTAACTTTTACTAAATATGATTTGTACGCGGAATTGGGTGAAAATGAAAAAGCCGAGAAAGAATTGCAACAATTAATTGATGAAAATCCGCAGGATTCTGACTATAAAATAATGGTAGCAGAGTTTTACATGCAGCAGAATCAATACGACAAATCAAAAAAGATAATCCAAAGCATTTTGGTGGACAACCCTAATTACGGGCAGGCGCACATAATGATGGCAGATTTAGATTTGCGTCAAGACAATGTATCTGGAGCTTTTGCTAATTTAAAAAAGGGCTTTTTAAGTGACGAAGTTGAACTAGATAGAAAGTTAGAAATTGTGCGAGGTTTACTGCCCTACACAGCAAAAAACGAACGCGATTATAAAGAAATGCGTGCGGGTGTTGAGGAGCTTTTTGGTGTGATTTATGACCCTAGCCTTGGCAATGGAAAAATGCATAATTATTATGGCGATTATTGGACATTTCAAGAGAATTATGCAAAAGCAGAGGAACAATATGAAATGGCCATTGAAATTGACCCTTCATCCTTTAATCTTTGGCTACGTTTATTAGATGCACAATCTAACTTAGAGGATTATAAAGAACTTTTTACAAATGGAGAGAAGGCAGCCGAACTTTTTCCAGCGCAACCAATAATTTACCTGCTAACAGGAATTGGTGCAAAGGAGTTGAAAGATTATGAAAATGCAGAAGAGTGGTTTTTTCTTGGGAAAGATTTAGTTGTGCAAGATCCTCAATTACGATCTGAATTTCTATATCAACTAGGTGATATGAATTATAGACAAGCGAACCTAGATGACGGAAAGTTTTATTTTGACCAAGCACTGCAAGCATTTCCTGGCAACATAAATGTTTATGCCGACAATGCTTTGCGATTATTAAATAATAATCAACTCGATTTAGCAGAAAAAGAAATTAAATCTGGAATTAATATAGCACCTAAAAGTGCCAAATTACTAGATGTTTATGGACAAATATTATTTGAAAAGAAAGAATATAAGAGTGCCGGAGAGGCCTTTTTACAAGCATTATATGAAAATTTCACTGATGGACAAATTTTAGAGCATTACGCAGATGCACTATTTTTAGACGGTGAAACAGAGAAAGCGATTGAACTTTGGGGAGAAGCCATTAAATTTGGCAACCAATCTCCAATTTTAAAACGTAAATTTGAGGCAAAAACCTACTATAAACCTGAATAAGTTGATCCAACAACACATTCAAACGATACGCAACCAACCAATGAATAAGTACCGTAAACAACATATTTTAACCCATTTTTTCGCGCTTTTAATAGTTGTGTTTATGGTTTCTTGTGGAAATCGTCAGCATGTAGACAAACCTGAAAAACTACAGAATAAGAGTACAAAAGAATTGGAAACTGCATTATTTGCGCAAGATTCTATTCCATTTGACTTTTTCGCAGTTCGAATTGGGGTGGACTTAAAAAGTACACAGCAAAGCGCTTCGTTTTCATGCTACGTTAAGTTAAATATTGATTCTGCCTTTGGTGGATCAATTAAAGTGGGACCAATTGTTGGTGCGGCCTATATGGTTACCACAGATTCTATCTTTTTTGTAAACAAAGACAAAAAGTGTTATTTCGCTGAAAGTTTAGAATATGTTTCTACCCTATTTGGAACAGCAGTAGAATTTGACTTTTTCCAAGATTTGATATTAGGATTGCCAATTGGCTTGGAAAAAGACACCAAATATCAACAAATTAAAAACGAAGACCACTACGTACTTTCTACGCATAAAGAACGGCTATATAAACGTTTAGAAAACGATCGGTTAAATTTGGAAGATGATCTGATGCTAATTCAGTATCATATGAATCCTAAGACTTTAGATGTATTTCAAACAAACATTGAAGTACCGTCTGACACTACTTCAATTCGGATTGATTATATAGAGTCAAAATTAGAAGAAGGGTTTCGTGTACCTGAAGCAACCAATATTTACCTTACTAACCCTAGAGACACTTTAGAAATTGAGTTAAACTATGGTTCTGTTAAAATCAATAATCCTTCTAAAATAAAGATTAAAATTCCTGATTCATACGTTGAATGTAAGTAAATACATAGCGATATTCATTTGTTTTTTGGCCTTTACAGCAATTGGTCAAGAGAAAGAGAGCGACCGTTTAAAAAAGCAACAGCAAGAGCTTGAAAAAAAAATTGGGTTAACGCAAAAGTTGTTAGAGAGCACGGCCGAGAATCGTGAAAACCTTTCGGATAACATCAATTTAATTGACCGTAAAATCCAATATCGACAAGCTTTACTTGATAATTTGCAAATGCAAATGTCTAAACTAGATTCGGACATTTCACATCTCACAGTTGAAATTGCCAAACTTGAATTGGAGGTTGAACAGCAAAAAGTGCAATATAGCCTTATGATTATTCAGGCTTATAAAATGAGAAACTCAACGGCTTCACTCTTATTTGTGCTTTCGTCAGAATCATTTAACCAAGCCAATAAACGCATGGAATATTTAGAACAACTTTCTAAATATCGTTCAGATCAAATTCGAAAAATTCAAACCTCAATTGAAAAATTAAAGCAACAGCAAGCCGTTTTAGAAGTTAAAAAACAAGAAAAAGACGATATCACTGTACGCAGCTCTCAAGAGCAAAAAAGATATGTCCGCGACCGCGAGAACCAAAAACAAACGATTAAAGAAATGCAAGGCCAAGAGCAGCAACTCAAACAAGAGTTAGCCGCACAACGCAAAAAGTCCAAAGAAATTCAAAGTGCAATAAACGCTGCTATTAATAAAGAAATATTAGCTGAGAAAAAGAAGAACATCTCAGCAACAGAACGCAGTGAGATTGAACTAAGCAATAAAGGCTTTGAAGATAATAAAGGACGCCTGCCTTGGCCTGTTGCATCAGGAGAAATAACTAAAGGTTTTGGAAAACAACCTCACCCTGCGCATGTCAATGTATTTACATATAATAATGGGGTTGACATAACCACAGTTAAGGGGTCAACAGTTAGATCTGTATATGCAGGTGAGGTAACAAGTGTTATTGTTATACCTGGCGCAGGTAAAGCGGTTATTATTGCACATGGGAATTACCGTACCATTTACTCTAACTTACAAGAAACTTATGTTAAAACAGGTGATCAAGTAAGCGTTAAACAGGAAGTGGGCGCTTTATTGATTAATTCATCTGGAAATTCTGAAGTGCATTTTGAAATTAGGAAAATTACTACTGAAGGCCAAATAAGTAATATTAACCCAACCTATTGGTTATACCAGTAATGCTATGATTGTTCTTGGGTGGATTGTTTTTGTTTTTGGAATTGCCGCATTCATTATTGGAGTATTTGCCTCTTTTGTTGCAAGAGTTACAGATGAAGAATATGACGAAACCGAACGCTTTTTAGGTATAGATGTATTTCGCCATAAAAAGTCTTTATTACTGGTTATTTGCGGTGTAATTGCCTTTCTTGTTGGCAGAAGCATTTTATTGACCCAAGGGATTGTAGTCTTTGAATTTTAAATCGATTATTTATGAAGAATATAGTTTTGTTGCTTGCATTTTTTTGCACGGTGCTTTCTTATAGTCAAAATACCGTTCAAAATTCTACCGATTTACAAAATGCTGAGGCTCATTTCTATTTAAAAAATTATCGTAAAGCTTTGTATCATTACAAGGCTGTTGCAAAAGATACCAGTCAACATTATGCAATAAGCCAAGTTGAACTTATACACACAATTATTGACTCTAACAAGACGCTATTTCATGAACAGCATTTAAATGAGTTAATTGCTTTAGCCGATTCTACCTTTGAAATTGGAAACTTACTAAGCTCAGAGTATCTCTATAATCGATCACAACAGTTTTCACCAACGCTAGTACAACCCCAAAAACGTATAATCGAAATTAATCAGCTGAATGAATCACAACCTGATACTTTATCCTCATCAGACAAAAATATGATACGTTTATTTAGAAAGCTACTCAATAAAGCTGACAGTGAGTTTGACAAAGGAAAATATGAGCGTGCATATAATCTATATCAAAGGGCAATTGGCATTGAACCTACCACATTCTATGCTCGGCAAATGATAAAAATAATTGATGATATAACCTCTGAGATTAAATAACATTTGATTTTTTATTTTTGCAGCAATGCTAAATAAAAATCATGAAGTAAAAGTATACACTACATTAAATATCGGAAATTTTCATACCACCCATTGTGAGGATTTTTTAATTGACGAAGAAATTTCTACCAACGAACGGTTAATTGCAGTTTTAGATGGCTGCACCATGGGAAAAGAGTCAGCGTTTGCATCCATTTTATACAGTAAAATATTGCGGAAAATTGCAAAAAACAAGTTTTACTCTGAACTTGTCCTAAAAGAAGACATTACCGCTAAACGTAAACTAAAATCAGTTCTTTCTGAACTTTTTCAGGAAACAAAAATTGTCAAAAATCAATTGGACCTTGAAATAAATGAACTTCTCTCTACACTTATCATTGGTATTGTGAATATTTCAAATGGTTCCGCAGAGTTTCTAACTGTTGGAGACGGAATGATTTACGCAAATGGCCAAACAATTGATTACGAGCAAGACGATAAACCAGACTATTTAGGTTACCATTTGCAGGGTGATTTTGAGGATTGGTATCAAGCTCAACAACAAACATTATCGCTTTCAAATTTTGACGATATATCAATATGTACTGACGGTATTTACACGTTTAAAAATTTCAACAACCCCAATAAACAATTAACACAAGAAGAGATTATACAGTTTTTGCTAATCGATAAAACAGATTCAATTTATCCCAATTTTCTTGCAACAAAAATTGGTCAACTAAAAAACGAAATGCATCATATTGTTACAGATGATTTGGCGATTATTCGCCTTTTTCGATAATGTTTTCTTCCATATGACTTGGACTTTGCTCTTCAACTGTAGGACTCTCGTCTAACTGATATACCAAACACCCTCGTTTCAAATCATAATTGAAATACATGTGCTGCGCTGTTAAAATTGGATTACCTTGAGAATTAGTAGCAGGATCCCAATTAGGCATAGTTCTTAGCGTATGCGTTGCATTATTAATAAACGCATTCATAATTCGCTTATTCATTAACAATTTAACATCATTAAATGCAGGCCCATCACGTTCATTCATTTTAATGCATTTTGCATCTATTTCAGTAATTACGCCATCTGCTGTCACAAAAAATTCGCAACGCACCACACCTTCTAGTCCTTTATTTCTTGCAGATCTTGGATAGTGTAAGTTTTTATCAATAAACTGATCCATAGCATAATTACCACCTAGATAGGATGCTCGGCGAGTTCTATCTGTTCCAGTTATAAGATCTGTTTCATCAGTATTAATTACAGACTCTTCATTGGCAACCTCACGCAATACTCCCCCTTCATTCGCATTATAATCTATCTCAATTACGTCATCATGTGGCACTGAATTCAATTCATCAATTATTCGATTATCAGCCAACTCTTCGTAAGTATTAATAGAGGAGAAAATAGTTTCAGGCTCTTCATAAATTAACCCTTCTTCAATTGGTTCGAAGTTAGTTGCACTTGTATCTGTTTCAATAATTTCTGAATTATTTACAGCAATAATATTTTCATCAGGCTGAATCTCATCTTCTGAATTGAAATAAATAAGTCCTGCTGTCACCAAACCAATTCCCACCACACTTGTTATTCCAATCCACATATTACTCATACCACCACCAGCAGCACCAGCCCCTGCTGCCGCGACCGCACTAATTTGCGCGCGCAAAGCTTGTCTGTTTACAGCTTTAATTAGTTCTTTTTGCTGGCTAACCATGCTTTCCAGGTTTGGGTCGGCATTGATTTTAGCTTCAAAAGCAGTTTGCTCGGCTGGGGATAAATTCCCAGACAAGTAACTGTCAATTTGTTCTAATGTGGTCAATTCTGATCTCATTTTTAGTTGGTTGAGGTGGCGGTTTTAATTTCTTTGGCTAATGTCATGGCTTTTTCCATGCACTTATATTTTTGGGTTTTTGCTGAATTTACGCTCGAAAACTTGAGCCTATCAGCGATTGTTTTCATGTTTTCTTTTTTAAAATAAAAGAGCTCAAATATTTGCTTACAACGTTCCGTCACTTGTGATAGAACCGATTCTAGCATTTTTAGCTCGGCTTCTTTTTCTGCATTATAATCTAGATCGTCTGCTGTTAAAATTAATGTGTCTTTCCACTCTAATTCTGGATTTTTTTGACGTTTTCTAGCTTCATTTTTCCACATAAAACGGGCAATTCCATATAAATATGTGGTCAATTTTGATGTTAATTCAAATTTTGAATCAGATACTTTTTCGATTAATAAGATTAAACTGTCATGGAATATTTCCTGTGCAATTTCTGCATCTCCACCGCTTGACAATATATTAGCCTTCACTTTTGGAAACTCCTTATACAACACCTTAATAGCTTTGTTTGTGCGGCCTTTTCTAATTTGCGATATGATATCTGCGTCCTTCAACTATTACTTTATGTCCATTTTTATTAAAGGTAACCTTTTATTACTAAGTTTATTTTACTTCGAGTCTACTACAATAAAATGTAGTGCCAGAATCTAAATTTTCACCATTTTCAATACTTGAATCAAGGATATCAGTAAATTTGAATATCAACACCTAATTGTATCATGATTGAAAATCCAGTAATTAAAGCAATTGATGACCTTGATATTATTGACAGTTCCTCATTAGAATTGTTGAATGAGCATATTGAAGTAAGGCATTTAAAAAAAGGAGATTTTTTTATTCAGGCAGGGCAAAAATGCAATGAAATAGCATTTGTTAGTAGCGGCATGCTTCGTTCCTACTACATAACAGAAAACGGAGATGATTTCACTTATTGCGTTTGCTTTGAAAATGATTTCATGTCTGCTTATTCGGCTTACATTTCAGGTAACAGCGCTATTGAATATATTCAAGCCATGGTTGACACAAAGCTCTACGTTATTCAAAAATCTTTTATTGAAAAACAAGCAGAAAAAAATCATAGCACCATGAAATTAATGCGCTTTTTTGCTGAGCAGTATATCTTAGATTTGGAACAGCGCTTGTTTTCACACCAAAAAGAGGGGGCACAAAAACGGTATGAATATATGTTGGAAAATCATCCTAAATATTTAAGCGAAATCCCTCTTCAGTATTTAGCTTCTTATCTTGGTATTACGCAACGTCACCTTAGTCGTATAAGAAAAGAATTCTCTCATTAGACAAATGTCCTTTTAGGCCAATAATACCCTTACTACATTTGATCAAAAAATGTAGCATGAAAAATATATTGATCATTAACGGGCATCCAAATTCCAAAAGCTTTAACCATGCATTGGCGAATGCCTACGCAAAAGGAGCACGTGAACAAGGAGCCAATGTTGATTTCGTAGAAATTGGCGCTTTAAATTTCGAATCGAATTTAGCCAACGGTTATAATGAAAAAATGGAATTAGAAGATGATTTAAAAGAGGCCTGGGGGAAAATCGAAATGGCGGATCATTTAGTTTGGGTTCACCCTGTTTGGTGGGGAGGATTACCCGCAAAAATGAAGGGTTTTATAGATCGTGTATTCCTACCAGGAGTCGCATTTAAATTTCGTAAAGACTCTATTTGGTGGGACAAATTACTTACAGGTAAAACTGCGAGAATCATTTATACTGCTGATCAGCCTTCGTGGTATTATCGCTTTTTCAATAAGCGTCCATCTTTGCATGCGTTAAAAAAAATGACCTTGGAATTTTGTGGAGTAAAACCTGTAAAAACAACTATGATTGGCCCAATAAAAAGCACAACTGATAAGGATCGAGAAAAAATCTTAAAAAAGGTCTATTTATTGGGGAAAGGAATGAAATAATTCACACTTGTAATCATCAAATGGTATAATTGAATTTTATCTATACTCTCAATTTCAATCGATTGAGGGTAAACTCGGATTAAATACCTACATTTGTCCCGTATACCTATGATTACTAACCAAAAAGGATTATTTATTGCCCTTACAATTGCCGTTGTAAGCTGTACCGATTCTATTAATTCAGACCTGAATGATAACTCTGTGGATTCTTTAATAGACTCTGTTGTTACCACTTCTGAAAATGAGATGATTGACGCAATAAATCCGGACACTTCAACTGCTTGGGTTGATCGTGATCTAAATTGCGAATCACACTTTCAGGCAGCAATGAATTTGCCCAAACCTGAGCGGCTCATCATTGTTCATTGTGATTATTGGAGTTCTGATCATCCCATTTGGTTGGAACACTCTTATAGTTTTGAATTGGAGGCTGATGATGTTTTCTTTAATGAACTTATTGAGCACAATGGAATGGTCAAATACGACAATGAACAGGCAATAATTAGTCAGCAGGAAGATTGGTTTTTACCAAACAATTCGAACAATTACGAAGGCTTTTATGCAGAGGATGATTTTGACGATTTTGAAATTTTTAGAGATTTAAAATCAGGTCATATTTTTATTCGTGGCAGTCAATATTAGGCTTGTTTTAAGTATCTTTATTCCCTATGAAAAATTCATTTATAATTGGAGGCGCGTTAATGCTGTGCTTTACTGCTACAAGTTGTGGCGGAAATAAAGCATTAGATATTAATGTAGCAGAACTTGAGACAGCTTGTGAAGTTGTAGATGCACTTGACCTTATTGCAACAGAAATGTCTGTTATGATTGAAGACGGTGAGGTTGGAGCTGAAGAAGAAGAGGAGTTTGGAAAATTAATAAACAAGATTGAAGAAGTTGACGAAATTGCCAGAACTAAATTTGAGCGTTCAGAAGCAGAAGAATGTGATAAATGGGAGTCAATGCGCAAAAAGAGTGAAGAGCTAGAGCCTTTTATGTAGGCTTGTCTCTTTTGAGTTTCATATTTACCAATTGTTAACTCCTACGATTGGCTAAAAGTGGTGGTGGCTCTCCTGTAAACGGATTCCAACGGCTAATTGATTTAGCCTCAAAACCAGATGCCCGCATGATAGAGCGATCACCATAGCGTTCGCGAATAAGATCCATAGCTTGGTATAATTTAATGGTTGTAGGATCATCAAACAAACCAATTTGATGACCGCCCTCTACCAAATGACTGTAGCGCACACCAATTAGTCTTACTAAAATTCGACGGTTATACAACTTTCGGAAAAGCTCTAATACAATTGGTAAGATTGTATGATCTGATGCGCTATATGGAATTTTCTTTTGCAGCGTATAAGTTTGAAAATCAGAATATCGAATTTTCACTGTGACGCAAGCGGTTAATTTGTTTCCACGGCGTAATTGATACACTAGGTTTTCTGCCATGGCCACCATTAATCCTTCCAGTTTTTTTACATCAATCGTATCTTTATCAAAAGTACGTTCAGTAGAAATAGATTTTCGTTCGCGATATGGAACCACTGGAGATAAATCAATGCCATTTGCCTTTTTCCATATGCTCGCACCGTTTTTTCCAAACACTTTTTGCATAATTTCAATAGGCATTTCTTGAATGGAATGAATTTTTTTTACGCCCAAATCACATAATGCACGATAGGTTTTCTCTCCAACCGAAGGGATTTTACGAACAGATAACGGCGCCATAAACGGTTTTTCCTCTCCATTTAAAATGAAAATTTCATTATTAGGTTTAGCCTCTCCAGTAGCTATTTTTGAAACTGTTTTATTTTTCGACAAACCAAATGAAATAGGCAAACCAGATTCGCGAATAATTTTAGCGCGTAATTCTGACGCCAGTTGCTGGCATCCAAAAAATTGATCCATCCCAGTTAAGTCTATATAAAATTCATCTATTGATGATTTTTCATAAAGCGGAACAGTATCCTTAATAATGTCTGTTACCAATTGAGAATATTTAGTGTAAATCCCACTATTACCCCGCAAAATAACAGCCTCAGGACAAAGTTGCCGTGCCATGCGCATTGGCATAGCTGAGTGTATACCAAATTTACGCGCCTCGTATGAACAGGAAGCTACTACACCTCTATCTGAAGTGCCACCAATTAAAACTGGCTTACCATTTAATTGGCTATCAATTAAACGCTCACACGAAACAAAGAAAGTATCTAAGTCCATGTGTACTATTGAACGCTGCATTTTAAATTCTTTAAGTTATAAGTCTCACTATGCCCAACCTGAAATATCATAAAAACCCTCTCGGATTTTTTTCTGATTGAACACTACATATAACTTCTACCAACAAACCTATATCGATTAACGATACAAAATAAAAGCTCTAGTCCGTAATCTATTTACGTTCTGCTTTTTTGCATTTAATTCTACCAAATTTAGTGTGGGGGAAATACGTTGAATTTGTCTAAATAGACCTTGCAGATACTGCAGTCCAAAATAAGGGGCAGACAAATTTTCTGTTACACAAAGATAAGAGAATCTTACTTTAATAGGGTAACATGACCGCCTATTTCTGCAGGCAATCCTGTATCGTATTCATTATAAATGATTTTCCAAATATAAACTCCGTCAGCTGCAAGTTTGCCTTGATATGAGCCATCCCAATAACCACCTGCGCCATTAAATTCATACACTAATTCGCCCCAACGGTTATAGATATACATTTGGAATATTTGGTTTTCATCATCATAGAAAACCGGTTCGAAAATATTATTTAAAGCATTGCCATCTGGCGTAAATGCATTAGGAACCAATACCGGAATAACTGGAATAACGGTTAGTTGCTGATAACTCCTATCCTTACACCCATATTCATTAACAACAATTTGCCAAGGATAATACACACCTGGTTCGGAATAATTATGCCAAACCTCTGTTTCCTGAGAAAAATCACCATCTGCAAAATAGAACCATTGCTCTACTCCATCTATTGAATGGTCAGTAAAAAAGAAATCTGCATGATATTCATCCAATACGGTTGGTGACACGGTAAAATCAGATGTTGGGCTAGGAAAAATTTCAATTAAATTCTCTCGTTCCAATGTTAATGTATCAATACATCCTTCGGTAGTCCATATCGTTAAAGTAACATCATAAACACCAACATCATTATAGACATATACTGGATGCTGCTCGCTTGATGTTCCAATTCCGTCACCGAAGTCCCATGAATAAAATATTTCTGTATGTGCAAAGGATAAATCTGTAAAGAAAGCCTCATAAGGAGCACACTTTAACTCATCCGGGACGGTAAAATTAATGGTCGGTTCTGCATATACAAAAACCTCTTCTGTATGCGAAACAGTGCAAATATCATAATTCACTGTATAAGTAACGTTATGCGGACCTGCAGTATTAAAAACAATATTTGTAGGATTCTCTACTGTTGAGAAAAGCGGATCAGTATATCCCCCAAAATTCCATTCGAAGGTTGTTCCCTCCCCTTCTGTTGGGTAAATTCCTTCTCCCATAAAATCAAAGCTATTGCCCACAATACATTGCGCCTCAGGAGGTGTAAAAAAGGCATCAATTTCATTGGCAACAATAAAGGTTTCAATAGAAGTATCTGTACAAGGCCAGCCAGGGTTTACAACTAACATTACTTCATAAGTTCCTGGGCCAGGAAAGGTGAATGTAGGTTCAAATTCTGTACTTACATCAGTTCCAGTGCCTGGTACACCAAAATCCCATTTATAAAAATCTCCACCATAGCTATTATTCTCAAAAAATATCTCTAACCCTTGACAAAAGGATACAAAAGTGGTTAGTTCTTCTTGCGGAATCACTTCTGCTTCCAACTCTATTTCGCAGTTCAATACTTTAAACAAAAAGTCACGCCTTGACGTGCTAATTAAATTACCATCACGATATTCTTTTACACAAACACCAACCACATATAGGCCAGGTGCTTCAGGAAATGCTGTTAAAACACCTGTTACAGGATCAATACTTAAATCTCCTGCTCCAAAAGGATCATCAGCCGTTATTCCAGGAGCCCAAACTACTGGATCGTAAATTGGTGGAGCAGCAGGATCTGGCGCCGGAAAAATACTTGAACCGCCACCAAATGGTGAACATAATTCATATACCAAAAGATCGCCATCAGGATCAATTGCAGAATGATCAAATATAAGCTCTTGCCCAGCACATAAAACCAATGGAGGATAATTTGTAAAACGCGCACTACTGTTACATACTGCCAAAGATGTTGGAGGAATATCAATTTGTAAAGTTAGCCCTTCATCACCTGGATCTGCCAAATTAGTTACAGCAGGACCTCTACAACACCGTTGATAAGAAAGTATATATCCAGTTGGAGAATCAGGCAATGTTACCGTTTTTTGATAAACCGCCTCTTCCACACAAATATCTGAAGGAAAGGTAATACAAGGATTATCAAAAAGAACATCTAATGTTTCACTTCCAGGAAATGGTATTGTAAAATAATCAATTTGAACATTTAAACCATTAAAAACGGTAACCGGTAATGGAGAATCAAATGATGCTCCATCAGAAAGGCAATCTCGATATAATTTTAAGGTAATTTGGTAGGTATTCCCTCCCAAACAATCATAATACATATCCCCTCCAACTATATGAGAAGCATAAAGTTGCGAGCTAAGAATAAAGGACAATATGACTGTTAAAAAACGTTTCAAGCGAATCTCTAATTTAACAAAAAAAAACAACTTAATTTATTGAAAATCACCTTACCTGTAGCAATTATTGATTTTACAGTTAACATTCAATAATCGAACCTGTTAGAAGGATTCTTTAAAACAAAACGTATTTAACCAAGAAAAGTTCCCTCAAGGGTGAACAAAAATTAGATATGAAGCCCTAATCCGAAAGAAAATCGCCATTCATCCAAGAAAACTGGATAAGTGTCTGATTTGTGTTTGCCAAAAATATAACGCGTTTCAACGAACATAAAAAAGAGCTTTTCTCCGAAAAAGTCTAATCCAGTAGCAACTGAACCAACAGGGTTAATCGACTTTTTATAAGTAACGGTGTTTGTAACTTCATCTAATCTACCATACTCTGATGATTGTGCATATGCGACACCAGGTTGAAAACCAACATAAGGTTGAAGTTGCGCATCTGAAAAGCGATAGAATGCACCTGCATATAGCTGATGGTTGATCGTAAACCTGGGACGATCTCCAAATGCGTTTAAATAATAAAAACCATCTCCTCTTAATTCAATTCGTCCTTGCTTAGGTCGAAGACCCAAATAGCCATGTAACTGAATGGTTTTAGTATTCTCAGTTAAAAACCCTGGTGAAAATGATAAGGCTGATTTAATCTTGATTTTATCAGATTCTGATTCTTGAGCAGTTGCGTTTATGGCACCCAAGCCAATTATTAAAGCAATCGCTATTATTTTGCCAAAACTTACCATAAATCTGCAATTCTATAGTTTAAACTTAAAGTTAGCAAAACATGAGATTCAATGCCTTCCTCATGTTCGCTAGAATGGTCAGTATCCAAATAATAACCGTTTCCTACTTCTGTTAATTCATAATCTAAATGTTGTCCTAAGTGCAACATGTATTGCGCTGAAAATGTCATGTTAAATCGGTCTGATAAAAAATAGTGAGCACCTAGCCCACCTTGTACGGCCGAACTCCACCGACTAATGCTTTCGTCAGATCGATCTAAAAAACTTGTGCTCAATGGTGTAACCTCTGCATAATCAAAACAGTGTCCCGCAATTAAATAGGGCATAAATTTTTCTGTTTTTTTAGGATAAAATAGAACCGACCAACCAATGTGTGCGTTGTTTCTTGTTCCGGCACCGCGCAAATCCAATGTAATCCAATCTGCAAACCACTCCGTACTTAAAAAATCAAATAATTGCAATCTAAATTGGCCTCCTGTACCCAAACCAGGTACTTCGTCATGACCAAAAAGGCTTGTGGTGGTTCTTAAACCTAAAGAGAGATCTCCTTTTTCCAAATAGGGATTCAATTCTTGGCTTATTCCACTATAACTGCAGCCAAAAATTAGGGTGAATAATAGAAGTTTTCGCATGATTGGTTTTGTCTTAAACGGGTATATATTAAAAACGTAATCTCAATAAAGATATTGCATAATTCGAGATAATTTGAGACTTGCAACAAGAATTTATAGCTTTTTTAAACTATTTGCTCAATTGTGAGTTATATCTTTACATCCTAATCGCTAACAATTATGTCAATTTCAAATTTTTACGAGCTTACATTCAATTTGCCAAACGGAACACCCTACCCTGTAGAAGACTTAAAAGGTAAAACTATTTTAGTTGTAAATACGGCTACAAAATGTGGACTCACACCTCAATTTGGAGGTTTAGAATTACTGCATGCAAAGTATAACCCTGAGGGACTTGTTATATTAGGATTTCCGTGCAATCAATTTGGTGGACAAGAGCCAGAAACGAATGAGACAATGGTTGAAACATGCGAAATTAACCACGGTGTTACCTTTCAATTATTAGAAAAGATTGAGGTAAATGGTAAAAATACGCACCCCGTTTTTAAATGGCTCAAAAGTAAAACTGGAGGTTTTTTCGGATCAAGAATTAAATGGAACTTCACCAAATTTTTAATTGCCGCAGATGGGAAAACAATTAAACGATATGCTCCTGTAACAAAGCCAGAAAAAATAGAAGCGGACATTCTTAAACTACTTAAAAAATAGTTTCAGCATAGCACTTGCTGTTGAAAAAAGAATCAGAGGAGAGGTGTTACTTGGCTTACAAAACATTCCCCAACCTCTGATTCACCATGAAAAATTGTTCAAATACGCTTAAAACTTTACTTACTTATTACTGTACGTGATTTGAATCTTAGCATAAATTTAGCTGCCATTTCCTGTTGGATTTTCTATAAAATGATATGTGGTAAATTAAAATGCTGAAAGTACGAACGGTATAGCGAATATAGTGCCGAGCGGTATCATTGCTATTTAAGCGTTGTTAGGATTAAATCTAAAGTAGAAAACTGACCTAAAACTAATACCTATTTCAGTCTCGATATCCACTAATTCGACCTATTTTTGTACCATTAAAATACAGCAGCTATGAGTCGAGGTTATATTCGTTTTTCGTGGATTACATTAGTATTAATTTTTCTAGTAATTGCTGCCGGAAGCATTGTTCGTACAACGGGCTCAGGTATGGGATGTCCAGACTGGCCTAAGTGCTTTGATCAAATCATTCCTCCAACATCAGAAGATCAGCTTCCTGCTGATTACAAAGAAACGTATAGCGAATACCGAAAAAAGAAGATTGACAAATTTGCCAACTTAATTGAATCTATAGGTTTTGAAGAGGAAGCAAACCAACTAAAATCTGACCCAACACTTTTAGTAGAGGAGGATTTTAATGCAGCCAGAACTTGGACAGAATATGGAAATCGCCTAGTAGGATTTTTGGCAGGAAATGCTGTACTCATTTTGTTTATTTGGACTTTAGTTAGATACAGGGACAATCGAAAACTGCTTTTATTAACCTTTCTAAATT
>CAKZPK010000312.1 GCA_937139035.1 uncultured Crocinitomix sp.
TAAACGTACTCGCTTTTTTACTTTATAAAGTCTAATGTTTTAAATTGAGCTTAATTATATATAGTTACAGTATAAGCACCATCCCAATAAGCATTGTATCTTTTTAATCCATATTGAGCAGGTCCAACCAATACAACTCCGCTTAAAATACTGTAAGTTGAACCAGAACAAGTGTCAATTAGTTCAAATGGGTTGTCAGAATTTACTTCTACAACTGCACATTCTTTTTGTGAATCATAAGTTGAATGTCTGTCAAGAGCAACAAATTCATCAAAGTTTCGATATACAACAATTCCTCTAGAACCTCCATTTACGTAGGCGTATCCTCCAGGTGAGTTTAACGCGTTGTAAGAAGGTAGATCCAAATTTAAACTAAGGTTGACAGGCACGTTAGGTATAGGATATTCAGAGTCTTTACAAGATGTTAGAAATAAACTTGTAAAAAGTAGCCCAAATAAAGAGTATCTTAAATATATTTGTTGCATGGAGAAACGATTATATAAAACTATAACGAAAATACTAATAATTATTGCATCAGTAATTGTAGTTCCCCAAAATGGGTTTTTGCAGGACCGTGGAGCGAAGAGTGTTAAGTCAGGAGATAAAGGAGGGAAAGGTAAACGCGTCAAGAGCACCTACAAGAAACAAAAGAGAAATCGTAAAAAACATTGGAAAAATCAAGACAAGGCTACTCGTAAAAGAATGAAAAGAGCAGCTAAAAATGCAAAAAGACGCCAAAAAGGTAAACCAATGAAGAATAATAGACTGGTATAATTTGGTCTAAATTGTAATCCATACATCTTTCATTTTCATAATTGTCAACATAAATTTGTGAATGGGTTTTAGCCTGTTAAATTTTTGTTATTTAATTTTGGCTGTTGAATTATTAAATTGCCTATATTTACGGGCTATTGTATTTTAAGATTTTTTAACAAATACGCTTACTTATGCTTAAAAAACTAAAATTATTACTTGCAATACTCTTGCTTTCAATGAGTTCAGGTTTTGCTCAAACTGGTACCGGATCTATAAAAGGTACTGTAAAAGACAAGGCTTCGGGCGAACCGCTTCCTTTTGTAAAGGTAGTCGCTTTCCAAGGCGGGCAGCAAAAAGGTTTTGCAGCTACAGATTTTGATGGGAAATTTAAAATTTCATCTTTACCTCCAGGAGAATATGCTGTTGAGGTTCGTTTTGTTGGTTATACATCAATTCGAAAAGAAGGAGTTCTAGTAAACTCTGATAAATTAACAAGTTTACCACTTGAATTATCTACCTCTGATGAGTTATTAGATGTAGTAGAGGTAACTTATTACGAAGTACCCTTGATCGATAAGGATGGTGGTGCTTCAGGAGCGGTTGTTACACGTGACGACATCTCTAAGATGCCAACGCGATCTGCAGCAGGTATTGCAGCCACAGTAGGTGGTGTATATGCGGCTGAAGGTGATGGCGATAACTTGAGTATTCGTGGGGCGCGATCAGATGCGACTTATTATTATATTGATGGGATTAAGGTACGTGGATCATCTTCGTTACCAAAATCTGCAATTCAAGAGGTTGCCGTAATTACAGGAGGTGTTCCTGCAAACTATGGTGATTTAACTGGAGGGATTATCTCTATTACTACACGTGGACCATCTGCTAAATATTTTGGTTCATTTGAGGGAGTAACTTCTGGTTTTTACTTTAACGGACAAGATCCAATTGGGTATGACGGAAAAGTAATTGGTTTAGATAAATATGCTTACAACTTAGTTGAGGGTATGATTTCTGGACCATTATTAATGAAAAAAGATTCAAACGGTGTACATTCTAAACCAATCTTAGGATTCTTCCTTTCTGCTAACTATACAGATGTAGTAGACGGAAGACCTTTAAGCAACGGTGGTGGTTACCGAGTTAAGCAAGAAGTAAGAGATTCATTAATTGCAAATCCTTTACGTCCAACAGGCGAAGGTGCAGGTGCATATTATAATGCAGACTTCTTAAGACATTCGACGGATCCAGAATTATCTGATTTCGAACAAATACCTTGGAGAATGAATGCAAGAGGAACTTCTTTCTCTGCAGCGGGTAAAGTTGATGTAAATGCTGGACCAAACATTAACTTAACGTTTGGTGGTAACATGGCATATAACAATAGAAGTAACTATAGTTACAGAAATTCATTGTTCAATTTTGAAAACTTCGGAAAAGAAAGAGATATTGATTGGAGAGTATATGGAAGATTTACTCAACGTTTTAATAATACAGAAGCAGGTTCTTCTTCAAAAATTAAAAGTGCATTCTATTCATTGATGGTTGATTATTCTCAATCTCATAATAGACTTTGGGATGCTACACATGAAGATGCTTTGTTTAATTATGGTCATGTTGGTAAATTCGAAACATTCAGAGAAACAACTTATGAGTTCAACACTAATAATGATAGTTTGATTCATAATGGTTTTAAAGATACTTTAGTAAGGTTTACTCCTTCAACTAATAATGCGGCGTTTGCTTCAATTACTGAACAATACTTCGATATCTATGCAGGGAACCCAATTGGGAACTATGAAAACCTTTTCCAAATTGAACAAGGTAATGCATTAAGAAATGGAGATGTTCCTCAAAGTGTTTATGGAATTTGGGATAACGTAGGTACACCTTTCAACGGATACAGAGTTAGACAAAATGATCAATTCCGTATTACTGGTTCAGGTACAGTTAACTTGAATGACCACGCAATATCTTTAGGATTTGAGTATGAGCAAAGATGGGATAGACAATTTTCTTCAGGAAGAAGAGGGCCAATTGGACTTTGGACAATTGCTCGTCAGTACATGAATAGCCACATTTTGGAGTTAGATAAAAGTAAAGCTTCATTTGATTATTACGGGACTTTCCCAAGAATTACTTATGAGCGTTTAAATGCTGCTGAAGGTGAGTACGGTGGGCAAGAAAATGATGATGCACAGTATTTCTTTGATTATAACGTAAGAAGAAAGTTAATTGAAAATGGCTGGGATATTGAAACTGATGGAACTGATTATATCGATATTGATGAATTAGATCCAGATTTCTTCACATTGGACATGTTTAGTGCTGATGAATTATTGAACTCAGGAAATAACTACTTCACTTGGTATGGTTATGACCATACTGGAGAAAAAGTTCGTGGTAATACTGATATCAATAAATACTTTAACGAGTTTAATAGCGACAAGAACTACGCAAGAACAATTGGTGCTTTCCAACCGATTTATATGTCAGGTTATTTAATGGACAAGTTTGCATTTGATGATATTATCTTCAACGTTGGTTTACGTGTAGATGTATTTGATGCTAACCAACCGGTATTAAAAGATAAATACTTGTTATATGAAGCTAAAACAGTACAAGAAGTTTCTGAATTTGACAATGGTACTTTAATTGAGCACCCAGATAATATTGGAGACGATTACGTAGTATATGTTAATGATGTTGATAATCCAACTTCAATTAACGGATACAGAAATGGTGATACTTGGTATGATGCAAGTGGTGTTGAAGTTTCTGATCCAACTGTGTTGGAAGGAAGTAAAGGTATTGCACCTTGGTTACAAGATAACACGTTGACTTCACCAACTGCTGATGCTTTTGAAGATTACAAACCGCAAATTAACGTTATGCCAAGGGTAGCATTTTCATTCCCTATCTCTGATGAGGCATCTTTCTTTGCTCACTATGATATCTTAACTAAGCGACCTACAACAGGAAATAGATTCGATCCAATTGAATACCAATTCTTACAAGATCGTAACGTAATCATCAACAACCCGAACTTAAAACCGGAAAAAACAATTGATTACGAATTAGGTTTCCAACAAGTATTAACTAAAACTTCATCATTAAAGATTTCAGCGTTCTATAAAGAGCAAAGAGATCAGGTGCAGTTAGTAAATGTTTTCTCTGCATATCCTAATACATACCGTTCATATGGAAACAGAGATTTTGGAACAGTGAAAGGATTAACTGTTGCATACGACTTAAGAAGAACAGGGAATGTTAGAATGACTGCTTCTTATACATTACAATTTGCAAATGGTACTGGTTCTGATGCCAACTCAGCGTTAACTTTGGTTAACTCTGGTGAGCCTAACTTAAGAACTATCTTCCCATACAACTACGATCAAAGACATGGATTTAACATTGTGTTTGATTACAGATATGGTGATGGTAAAGATTACAATGGACCAGTTATCGGAGACTTTGGAGTGTTAGAGAATACAGGTTTAAATATCGTAACTCAAATTGGTTCAGGAACTCCTTATTCAGGATATAAGCAAGCAGCTGGTGAAGCATTGTTAACTGCTGGTACTTCTCAATTGGAAGGTTCATTGAACGGATCAAGAAAGCCTTGGCAATATAGAGTTGATATGCAGTTAGACAGAAACTTTATGTTAGAGTTTGGTGATGATGAAAACAAAAAGAAGTCAGCTTACTTGAATGTTTACTTACGTGTTACAAATATATTTAACATTGTTAATGTATTAAATGTGTACAGAGCAACTGGAAATCCTAATGATGATGGTTATTTGGCAGCATCTCAATTCCAGTCATCAATCCAGAATCAATTGGATGAGCAATCTTTTAGAGATTACTACGCGTTGAAGGTTCAAAACCCATTCAACTATGGAATTCCAAGAACGATTAGATTAGGTGTTAAATTTGACTTTTAATAAGTTTAAACGGAGAAGTTTAATAAAGAAATTATGAAGAAGCTATTATTAAGTATTTTAGTGTTGGGGCTTGCGAATGTGATGTATGCCTACAAATTGGAGGGGCATCTCGGACCAAGAGTGGATTCTGAATCTGAATCGCGTGCAGCTGGTTGTTCACCTGCAAACGAAAAGATTTTCATGGAGTTCAACAATATTAGAGCTCTTGTTGAAACTGGAGGATCTCTTTGGCAGGATCGTTCTAACGGACGTTCGTCATACGAGTACCCAAAGAACAGTAATAATCATGTAATCTATTCAGGAGCACTTTGGATGGGTGGTGAGGATATCAATGGTCAGCTTAAATTGGCTGCTCACATGTTCCGCCAAGGAAATGATTTTTGGCCTGGACCTTTAGGAGATTTAATTGGAGGTACAGGTAACTTTAATCCATTTATTCCTCAAAATGCGGATGCAACATTAGTAAGAGATTACGGTGCAGCTGAGATTTTCACAGGAGAATGTACTGAATATGATCAATTCTACTCTATTAAAAAGAGTGAAGTTCTTCAGTTTATCGCATGGTGGAATTGTACCAATGGAATAACTGATCCTGAAGATTGTGAAGGAATCGAATTAGATGGTGAATTAGAGGATAAAATCAAAAATTGGCCAGCACATGGTGATGAGTCTTTAGGACAAGATTTTTACTTAGCGCCATTCTATGATAACGCAAAAGAAGGTGAAACACCTAATGGAATTTATGATCCAATCAATGATGGAGATTATCCTTGGTATGATGTTGAAGAAGAGATTGATTGTAGAAATGACAGACGTGTAACATTATTTGGTGATGAAACACACTGGTGGGTATTTAATGATAAAGGAAATATTCATACAGAGTCAGGTGGAGATCCAATTGGTATGGAGATTCGTGCACAAGCGTTCTCTTTTGCTACAGATGATGAAATCAATGACATGACTTTCTATAACTATGAGTTAATCAATAGAGGTACTCAAACATTGTATGAAACTTATTTCGGTCAATGGGTAGATGCAGATATAGGATACGGATTAAATGATGATGATTATATCGGATGTGATGTTGCTAGAGGTTTAGGATACTGTTATAATGGTGACTTGAATGATGAAGGTGGAGGAAATCAACCAGGTTATGGAGCTAATCCTCCAGCTGTTGGTGTTGATTTCTTTGAAGGACCTTATTTAGATAACGATAATATCGATAACCCTATTTATAGAGCTGAAGCAGAAGGAGATTTACCAGCTGTTTTATTACCTGAAGTATACGCTAATGATGGTATTCCTTACCCTGGATTAGGGATTGGATACGGAGATGGTGTTGTAGATAATGAGAGATTCGGTATGCAACGTTTTGTTTATCACGAACGTGATCCAGGTTCTTATGGAGATCCTAGTTCTGCTGCAGATTTTTATAACTATTTAAGAGGTATTTGGAAAAATGGATTGAACATGCAGTTTGGTGGTAACGGAAACACAAGTGGTTCTGGTGTACCAACTAAATTTATGTATCCAGATGATTCAGATCCATTAGGATGGGGTACTTACCCAAGTCCACTACCTTCAACTGACCCATGGTCTGAGATTAGTGTTGGAAATCCTAAAGGAGATAGAAGATTCTTGCAATCTGCTGGACCGTTCATCTTACGTCCAGGAGCAGTAAACAATATTACAGTAGGTGTAGTTATAGGTCAAAGTAGTGAGTCTGATTTAGAGGCACCACTTAGAGCATTAAAAACTGCAGATACAAAAGCACAAGCATTATTTGATAACTGTTTCGAGTTAGTTGAGCCGCCATTGGCACCAGTATTGACTATTCAAGAAATGGAGAATGAGTTGATTCTTTTCTTAACAGATCCTCCAATTGCTGAAGCACTTGAACTATACGAAGAAGAAGATAATATTAATATCATTACTCCTGATGAGTTGATTGCAATGGGAATCTATTATGATAACGTTTATCGTTTTGAAGGATTCCAAATTTATCAAATGGTTGATGGTTTAGCTTCTATTACTGATATTGGAGATTTAGAGTATGCTCGATTAGTAGCTCAGTCTGATTTAGAGAATGGTATTGGAAAATTAGTTAACTATACATATGACGAAGAATTGGATATTTCAATTCCTGCAGTAATGGTTGAACCAGCTGGAGAGTTTGATTTAGACGGTGGTTTACGTCGTTCGTTCAGAGTAACTGAAGATTTATTTGCTTCAAATGACAGAACTTTAGTTAACCACAAGAAATACTATTATTTAGCAGTATCATACGCTTATAACCAATATAAAGAGTATGATCCAAATGATCCAACTTTATTAGACGGTCAAAAAGTACCTTACTTGCGTTCAAGAATTTCTGCAACTGGTGCTGGTATTGAGTCTGTTGTTGGTATTCCTCATGATCCATCTCCAGAGGCTGATGGTAGAATATTTACTACATCTTATGGTTTCCAACCAGAAATTACTCAAATTGAGGGAGAAGGTAATGGAGGAGCATTCTTAGAATTAACTTCTGGAACTGTAACTGACATTTTAGCGACTAATAGTGTAGATCACCCAACTTACCAAAGTGGAGCAGGACCAGTTGATATTAAAGTTATTGATCCATTAAACGTTGAAGGTGGAGATTATACATTAATATTTGAGAATGATTCAAGTGAAGTTGATGAGACAACATGGAAATTGGTACAAAACGTTGGTGGTGTAACTGATACAGTATTTTCTGATGCAGCAATTAGTATTGTTAGAGAACAATTGATCTTAGATTGGGGTATTTCAGTTCAAATTAACCAACAGTATTATACTAATGCTGGTGTAAATGCTTATACTGAACCAATTGGAGCTACAATGACTTTTTCAGATTCTTCGAAAATTTGGTTAGGTGGTGTACAAGATAATGATGCGTTCTACCCAAGTAACTGGATTCGTGTAGGTAATAGTGAAGAGGCTAATAACCATGCAACTGAACCTAATCCTGATTGTGTTGCTGATAACTGGATTTATCAACCTTGTCATTATGATGATGGTGGACTAGATGCAACTGATCAGTTATATGAGCAGTTATTAGATGGTACTATTGCACCGTTCAAGTTTGTAGGTAAAGCACCATATGGTAGTCCATTCGGATTCCCAGGAGAAAATACTAGTACTCCTTGGTATGAAACAAACACTTCATGGTTTACTTCTGCATCTGCAGTTCAAAACCAAATTAGAATGTCTGACTTACATAGTATTGACATCATTATTACTGATGACCAATCAAAGTGGACAAGATGTCCAGTGTTGGAAATCAACAATATTGAAGTTCAAACAGAGCACGGAGATGACGTAATTACAGCAAGATCTGATGAATCTGTTGGAAAAAATGGACAACCTGATGGTACTGGTACTGGAATGGGATGGTTCCCAGGATATGCGATTGACGTAATCACTGGTACAAGATTGAACATGGCATTCTCAGAAAACTCATGGTTAAGTGGAGATAACGGAGATGATATGATCTGGAATCCTACATCAAGTATGATTGACAATGCTGGAGCACCGTTATTCGGAGGAATGCATTATATCTATGTGTTTAACGAAGATGCGAATGTTTATGACCAAGGAACATGGTTGAAAGAGCACTTTGATGATGAGTCAAATTCTAGCTACTTAGAGCTTTGGAAAACATGTGCTTGGGTTATGGAGCCAATGTTGATGCCAGGTCAAGAACTTTTATCTTCAGATGTTAAGATCAGTGCTCGTATCAAAAAGCCTTATGAAGAGCGTGATGTGAATGGTGAAAATGAAGGATTCCCTTTATACCAATTCAGTTTCGACAACCCTTCAATTGTTGGTGATGGAGATCGTTTAACTTCTGTATTGGATAATATCAATATTGTACCTAATCCTTACTATGCATATAGTGAGTATGAAACAGGGAAACGTGATAACCGTGTTAAGGTAACAAACCTTCCAGAAAGATGTGAGGTAACAATCTTTAACATGCAAGGTGCATTGGTTAGAAATTATGTGAAAGATGATCCATTAACATCAGTTGATTGGGATTTGAAAAATCACAAAGGAATTCCAATTGCAGGTGGATTATACATAGTGCACATTAAGATTGAGATTCCAGATGAGAATGGTAATGTTGTTGAGCACGAAAAAATCCTTAAATGGTATGGTGTTCTAAGACAACCTGACTTAGACAACTTGTAAAAGACATTAAAGTATTAATTTGAAATTCATTGAAGATGAAAGTAAATAAATTAATTAAAAACACATTTTTAGCAGGTGTAGCACTCGGTTTGAGTAGTGCTGCCTTCGCTGGAAATGGTGATAGAGTTGGTTCGGCTGGAGCAACTGAATTATTAATCAATCCTTGGGCGCGTAGTTCTGCATGGGGTGATGCAGGAGTATCTTGTGCAAACGGAATTGATGCCGTTTATACGAATATTGCTGGACTAGCCTTTACAGATAAAACTCAAATTCGTTTTGATAGAACGAATTGGCTTGGTGGTGCAGGAATTAACATTAACTCAGCAGGTTTCGCTCAGCGTGTATCTGAAAGTAGTGTGATTTCAGTAACTGTTATGGCTATGACCTTTGGAGACATTGACATAACAACTGTTAACCTTCCAGAAGGAGGAATTGGAACATTTTCACCGACTTATTCAAACTTTAATGTTGGATATGCACGTGAGTTCTCAAACTCTATTTATGGTGGAATTAACTTCAAAGTAATTTCTGAATCAATTGCTGATTTGAAAGGAACTGGAGTTGCCGTTGATGCAGGAATTAGATATGTAACTGGAGAAGAAGATCAAATGAAGTTTGGTATTGCATTAAAAAATATCGGACCAACAATGAGTTTTGGTGGTGATGGTCTTGGTAAACAAGTAGAGCACCCAGAGACTGGTATCCTTGCAACATTGGAGCAAAGATCAGCGACATTTGAAATGCCTTCGTTGCTTTCAATTGGTGGATCTTATGACTTTAACTTCACTGAAACAAATCAGTTAACTGTAGCTTTAGCGTTTTCAGCGAATTCATTTTCAAATGATCAGTTCCGTTTAGGAGCTAATTATGGAATGGAATTAGAAAAAGCAAGATTTAACTTAATGGCTGGTTATGTATATGAGGCAGGATTGTTTCAATCAGACTTTGCATATTCAGCTCGTGTAACTGCGCTTAGTGGTTTAACTGCAGGTGTATCTGTTGATGCTATTGTTGGAAAAAGTAAAAGCATGTTAGGGATTCAATATGGTTTCCGTCTTGTTCGAAATTTCGGAAATGTTCATACAATTGGATTGTCAATAGAAATTTTATAAAGTATTACTTGTTCTGCCATCCTTACTGATGCGAAAGTAAGGATGGCTGAATAAGAGATTAAAGCAATCACCACCCCAAAGTGGTCATTAACCCAAAAGTGCATTGAGCACAATTTCTGCTAGAATTAAACTAGCGCTCTCAACAGTAAGATTAGGTGTATTATCGACTTTTAATTGATTGGAATTAAAGGTATTCGTTGAATAAACGAATCAATTGTGGAAATTGCGAAAAATTCTTCCCAAATAACTTCTTTTTCAATTATATAAGCGCTCCTTTGCGATTTTATGGAGCAATGCTTTGGCGTTAATTCGCTCACTATCTAGGTGTACGTTCGACTTTTTATCTATTAACTAAAATTGAAAGGTTATGAAAAAGTCGATTTTAATTGTTTTTGCCATTTTTTGCGCGAACCTCGTCTTTGCAGATGTTTTTAAAAGTGTTCGTAAGCCAATTCCTCCTTCGGATTCGCGTGCAGCGAGCTGTGCGCCTGCGAGCGAGAAGATTTATATGGAATTAAACAACATTAGGGCAGTTGTAGAAACTGCTGGTTTTCTTTGGGAAGATCGTGCTATCTCAAAGGCAGGATACGAATATCCTAAAGGAAGTAATAGTTTTGTTTTATTCTCTGGAGCATTGTGGATGGGAGGAGAAGATCCTAATGGACAATTAAAAATTGCCGCACACCGATACCGACAAGATGGTAATGATTTTTGGCCGGGTCCTTTACAACAGTTGAATCAAAGTGACGGAAATTATGATCCTTCTGTTCAACAGGACTCTGATGTAAATTTGGTGAGACCATACGGTGCGGCAACAATTCAAGCTGCATTTTGTAATGAGTATGATCAGTTTTTTTCAATAAAAAAAGTAGAAGTGGAGGAGTTTATTCGCTGGTGGAATTGCGACAAAGGCTATTCCGATCCTAAAGATTGTGAGGATGTTGTTCGTCCTGATCAAGAAATAATGGATAAAATTGAGAATTGGCCGGCGCATGGTGATGAGTCTGTTGGACAAGACAGATATCTTGCTCCATTCTATGATAATTCGTCACCTGGTCAGCCTGCAAATGGAACTTATAACCCAATAGATGATGGAGATTATCCATGGTATGATTTAACGGGAGAGGTCAGTTGTAAAAATGACAGACGTGTTACACTATATGGAGATGAAACGCATTGGTGGGTTTTTAACGATAAAGGAAATATTCATACTGAAACAGGTGGAGAACCAATTGGAATGGAAGTAAGAGCGCAAGCCTTTTCTTTTGCTACTGATGATGAAGTAAATGACATGACTTTTTATAATTATGAGCTAATTAATCGGGGAACTCAAACGTTGAAAAACACCTATTTTGGACAATATGTCGATCCTGATATTGGTTTGGCTACAAATGATTTTGTTGGCTGTGATGTAAAGCGCGGATTAGGTTATTGTTACAATGCAGAGGCGAATGATATTGGGCAAGATGGTCAAACTCCTTATGGAAATCATGTTCCTGCAGTGGGGGTAGACTTTTTTGAAGGACCTTACCAGGACAATGATAATTATGATAATCCAATTTATAAAACAGAACCAGATTCAACAGAACCTATTGCTTTATTGCCTAAAGTATATGCTGAAAAAGGGATACCTTATCCAGGATTAGGAATTGGTTATGGTGACGGTATTCCTGATAATGAACGATTTGGTATGCAACGTTTTGTTTACTACAACAACTCAACAGGTTTGACTGGTGACCCTCAAACCGCAGCTGAGCACTATAATTATATGAAAGGGCTATGGAGAAATGGAGAACCTATGACATATGGAGGAAATGGATTTAGTGGAGGTTCTACTGTACCAACTCGATTTATGTTTCCTGGTGATTCAGACCCACTTGGATGGTCTACTTATCCAGCGACTGTGCCTGCGCCGGCTGATTGGTCGGAAATTACAGCTGAAACAGACCCAGAAGATAGACGTTTTATTCAATCTGCAGGGCCATTTACGTTAAAGCCGGGTGCCGTAAATAATATTACTGTTGGTGTGGTTATTGGACAAAGTTCTGAAACAGATATAGAAGCTCCAATTAGAGCGTTAAAAAGAGCGGATACAAAAGCACAAGATTTATTTGATCACTGTTTTAAAGTTTTGGAGCCACCTTTGCCTCCAGTTCTAACAATTCAGGAAATGGAGAATGAACTCATTCTTTATTTATCTGATCCAAACGGTGTTGAACCTTTAGAGGATTACGAGGCAGAAGATTTTAGAATTAAGACACCAGACGAATTACTTGATTCAGGTATTGTATATGATAACAAATTCAGATTTGAAGGATTTCAAATTTACCAAATGTTGGATGACGTATCTTCTATAACAGATATTGGTGATCTTGATAAAGCTAGACTTGTAGCTCAAACAGATGTGAAAAATGGAGTTGGTAAGCTCGTTAATTACACGTTTGATGAGGAGTTAGGATTATCAATACCTGCGGTAATGGTTGAACCTGCAGGAGATTATCCCCTAGATGATGGGATTAGAAGATCATTCACTGTAACTGAGGATTTGTTTGCTACAGGAGATCGTAAACTAGTGAACCATAAGAAATATTACTATTTAGCAGTGTCTTATGCACAAAATGTGTATTTAGAATATGTGCCAGATGATCCTTTTGGAATTTATGGGCAGAAACAACCTTATTTTAGATCGCGAATTACAGCTACTGGATCTTCCATTGAATCTGTAGTAGGAATTCCGCATGATCCATCTCCAGAGGCTGACGGAAGAGTATTTACTACGACTTACGGTTTTCAACCTGAGATTACACAAATTGAAGGATTAGGAAATGGTGGGGCATTTACAGAACTTTCGGACGGAACAGTGTCGCAAATTTTAGCAAATACTAAAGTTGACCACCCTACTTATAAAAGTGGAGCAGGCCCAATTGATGTGAAAGTAATTGATCCATTAAACCTAAAAGGAGGTGAATACACATTAGGTTTTGGAAGAGATTCAGCAAGTATTAATAAAGATATTTATTGGATAAAAAGAGTGTCGGATGGTGAAGTGGATACCGTTTGGTCTGAAAAGGAAATTTCTATTTCAAGAGAGCAGCTTATTTTAAAATGGGGAATTTCTGTTCGGATTAATCAGCAATACTATGAAGGAAGTCACTCTAATGCCTATACAAAGCCTATTGGTGCTACAATAACTTATGTAGATTCATCTAATATGTGGTTGAGCTTTGTGCATGATGTTGACAATTTTTATCCGTCAAATTGGATTTTGACAGGTGGAAGTGACGAGTATAAGCCGGATGACGATTCAAACCCTGAAAATGTTGGTACTAATTGGATTTATCAACCAGGGCATTATGATGACCATAAAACACTTGATAATGAAGATCAGTTATACGAGCAACTGCTTGGAGGCGGAATAGCACCATTTAAATTTGTTGCAAAAGGTGCATACGGAAGCCCATTTGGTTTCCCAGGCGAAGATCCAAGCTCCCCATGGTATAAATCAAATCAATCATGGTTTACTGGAGCGGATGAAATTCAAACAGCAATGTCGTTAGAAGGATTACATGATGTTGATATTATTATTACATCTGACAAATCTAAATGGACCAGATGTCCGGTAATTGAGATAAATGATAATCCAATTAATACAGAACATGGCGATTACATTTTGCAACCACGTAGTGACGCATCTGTTGATAAACAAGGATTAAATTTTGCACAAGGGGGAGTAGCTAGTGAGGCAAACTTAATAAGTGACACAGGAATGGGCTGGTTTCCAGGTTATGCAATTGATGTAAATACTGGTGCCCGTTTAAATATGATTTTCGCTGAAAACTCTTGGTTAAAAGGGGACAATGGTGCGGATATGATTTGGAATCCAACATCAAGTTATAGCGACAATGCTAATAATCCTTTATTTGGAGGAATGCATTATGTGTACGTTTTTGGAGAAGATGCGGAAGGAGAAAATTCTCCAGCTTATGACAATGGTAAATGGTTACGCGAAAAACTAGAGCCCGAAGCGGATGAAACTTTTCGTAAACAGGCATATAGAGATGCTTGGAAAACATGCCTTTGGGTAATGGAGCCTATGCTAGCAGAACATCAAGAATTATTGGCTTCAGATGTGAAAATAAGCGCACGAATTGATAAGCCTTACGTTGAAAATAAAGTGAACGGTGAAAACGAAGGATTCCCTCTTTATCGATTTGGATTTGATAATCCATCTTATACAAATGATGGAGAACGTTTGGTGTCAGTAATTGATAATATTAATGTGGTTCCTAACCCGTATTATGCATACAGTCAATACGAAACTGGTAAGCGAGACAATCGTGTAAAAATCACGAATTTACCTGAGCGTTGCGAAGTGAACATTTTCAATATGCAAGGCGCCTTGGTTAAAAACTTCGTTAAAGATGATCCGTTAACTTCTATCGATTGGGATTTACGTAATCATCAAAGTATTCCAATAGCTGGTGGTGTATACATTATACATGTGAAAATAGAGGTGCCAGATGAAAATGGAAACCTTGTGGAACATGAAAAAATATTGAAATGGTTTGGAGTGTTAAGAAAACCTGATTTGGATAATTTATAAGAAAAATCCACGACTTATTAGAGTGGTTTCAATGCTAGGATAGATTAAATTAATTTCATATATTTGTTATTCAAGAGAGTCTTTACATGGGCTCTCTTGTTACGTTTTAAAAAGATTGAAGATGTCAGAGTTAAGCTATTATACGAAAGAAGGATTAGATAAATTGAAGGCTGAATTAAAGCACATGAAAACGGTTCTTCGCCCAAGTATTTCTGAGCAAATTGGAGAAGCAATTGATAAAGGTGATTTATCTGAAAATGCAGAATATGATGCAGCCAAAGAAGCCCAAGGTTTATTGGAAGCAAAGATTAATAAATTAGAACAAGTTGTTTCAAACGCTCGCGTTTTGGACGATTCCGAATTGGATACTTCCAAGGCATTAATTTTAAGTAATGTTAAAATTAAAAATGTAAGTAACGGAATGGAGTTAACTTATACCTTGGTGGCGGAAAATGAGGCTGATTTAAAAGCAAAGAAAATTTCTGTTGATTCACCAATAGGTAAAGGCCTTTTAGGTAAGGCTGTAGGAGAAATTGCAGATATTCAGGTGCCTAATGGCATTATGCAATTTGAAATCTTAGAAATTACACGATAATGGCATCTATCTTTACTAAAATTATCAATAGAGAAATTCCCGCCCACATTGTGGCTGAGGATGATAAGTTTTTTGCATTTCTTGATATTTCTCCGTTGCAAAAAGGGCATACATTGGTTGTTCCTAAAACAGAGGTCGATTATATTTTTGATGTTGAAGATGATTTGTTGGGTGAAATGATGGTTTTTGCAAAACAAGTTGCACATAAAATTAAAGCTGTATTTCCGTGCGACCGTATTGGAGTAACAGTTATTGGATTAGAAGTACCACACGCTCATATTCACCTTGTGCCAATTAATCAAATGGCTGACATGAATTTTGCGAATGAAAAGTTAAGTTTAACTCAAGAAGAATTAGCAGAAATAGCTAGTAATATTAGAGAGGCTTAATAAAAACAATAAGACACAAAAAAACGGTTGTACATATTAAATGTACAACCGTTTTTTATTTATAGTCAATTCTTATTTCTTCTTCTTTGTTGAAGTTGGAGCAGGCTTATTTTGGTTTGGTAATTCTCCTTTTTCAATTTTCTTTACCATTAATTTACTAGTACCATTGTCTACATAAGCTATATAAACAATGTTGCGATATTCACATGATGCCAATGATTTTGCTTTCTTGTCAGAAAGGTTAGTCACTGCACCCCAAACACCTCTTTTATTATTTTTAAGATATTGAGGAATACCTGCACTGCTTAATGAAGTGTAGAAGTAGTACTCAGAAATGTTTAAATTATAGTCAGCTTTTCCTAATTCAAAAGGTACTTCAGCATCTGCAGCATCTTCAATTGTTTCCCATTTTTTTGCTAAATCCTCTAATGAAATGATAACAGGACCAGTTGTTGTTGTATAAGTAATATAAGCCTTGTTTTCTACAAACTCAAAATCATCAATTCTAGAAACTTCTTCTAATTTGATTTTTTTAGTCAAATCTTTCCATTCATTAACATCCTCAATCAATTGGTCCACTTCTTTTATCATGATTCCACCAGCATCCATAACAGCCATGTATAAATCACCTCTAAAGTTTGCTGCTAATTTGTACGATTTTACACCTTCCATTGGCATTACATCTACATCATACCAAGTTCCATCTAATAACGAGAACATACGAATCATTTCATAATCCTTGTCTTCATAAATAACATAAGGTTCTTCACCAATCACTGAAAATTCAGGATTATGAATACTTCCTACACCAAAATCCTCTTCACCAACAAATTCCCATTTGTCGTCAATCGCTCTTATTACAGACATTCTATCATCATAATAGCAAAATACATACGGCACTGCTTTATAGGCGAAAATTTCAAGAGACTTTAGTTTGAAAATTCCTTCAATAGGTGTTTGATCAAATTCTTCCCATTTCCCACGGTAAAATCGTCTTACGTGTAATTTCCCTTCCTCAACTGATGCTACGTGAATGGATCTACCAACTTCCTCAATGTCTATTTTATCAAGAACTGAATTGTCCGAAACGTAACCGTCATCAGTTCCATATGCTTCTACGATTTGAGAATTTGCATTTATAAAGCCAAAACTCAATAAGAATGCGAATAAAATCTTTTTCATTTTTATATTTTTTTCGAAGATAATTAAAATACTTAAAATTGAGATCATCCCAATTTTGTTTTACTTTCTGATTTCACTAATTGCAATCCTCATACCAAACTGCTACAGGCCAGACCTTTTCTTGAATAGGTCTTCAAAGTTCGGTTTCTTGTATTTTGATAATTTGCAAACCAAATCACTTTCTAAGGTAATTGTCAATTTAGATTTTGAATAAGTTTTGACACGGCCAATATTCACCAACCAGGATTTATGGGATCTGAAAAAATCACCATTCTCATCTAACAAATTTTCAAAGTGTTTTAAGTTTTTACTCACCATATAGCGTTCACCATTTAAAAGGTGGATGGTTGAGTATGCCTCTTTAGCCTCAAACGCAAGGATCGTAGAAATTGGGATTATTTTTTGCGATCCTAAATGCGGAATCACAATTTTAGAGAGTTTCGAATTGTTAATATTCTCTTTTAAAGCCGTGTAAGATTTATGCGAATTCGTTAGTTTTTGCTTTTCAACAAATCGATCAACCGAAAGTTTAAGTCGCTCTATCGTAACAGGTTTTAATAAGTAATCTACCGCCGAAATTTCAAATGCTTTAAGTGCATATTGATCGTAAGCAGTAACAAAAATAATTTCAAAATCAATCTCTTCAAAGAAGGATACAATTTCGTATCCAGCGTAATTGGGCATTTCTATATCTAAAAACACCAAAGAAGGTTTCTGTTTTTTTATGGCTTCAACAGCTTCTTTTAATCCTTTGCATTTTTCTACAATGTTTATTTGTGGGCAATAGCGAACTAATAGTCCTGATAAGATTTCCCGGGCACTTCTTTCATCATCTACAATAATTGCGTCGTGTATGGTCATTTGTAAACTTATTAATGTGCGTTTTTACAATTATGTTTTTCGTTTGTATGGTAAACAAATTACAACTGTTGTTCCAGTTGCTTTTTCGTCTGATTTTAAGTCGATATAAGTCACCCCTAAGTTATTTCCGTAAACTTGGCTTAGAAGTTTAAAACGCTCTTCAATTGAATTTACAGCAAAGGAGGTGTGATTTTTTATACGCCTTTTTTGTATTTCTTGAGAGGCTTCTCGTCCAATTCCATTGTCACTTATGGTGCATATTAAGTCTTTTTTCATTTTAAATTGCACTCTAAGATGTTTCACCCCTTCTTTGTGGAATAAACCATGCTTAATGGAGTTTTCCAAAAATGGCTGTAGGAGTAATGGAGGAATTAAAACATTTTTAATTTCATTCGTTTCAAATTCGATTGTTAAATCATTGTCAAAGCGTAATTTTTCTAATTCTAAATACAATTGCAATGACGCATATTCATCTTCAATATCAATAAATTCTTGGCTAGAGTGATTTAATGTTTTACGAATAAGGTCCGCAAATTTTGCAATATAATTGTAAGACTCTTCTGTATTTTCTTTTAAAATCAAGTCTTGAATAGAGTTCAAAGCATTGAACGTGAAGTGCGGATTCATTTGCGATTTTAGCGAAGTCAGCTGATGGTAAGACATCTTTTTTTGCTGTCTCTCAATTTGAATTTTACGATTTAATCGATAGCGATTAAAGATTAGAATAATGATGAATATGAGCAGAACGAAAGCCGCAACAGTAATAACAATTGCAATGGTTAATAATTTATTACGATCAGCTTCATAATTGTTTTCAAGTGCAAGTGAGTTTATTTGAGAAATTTTTTCATTCACATTAAACTTAATTTGCATCATTTCTAAACGCGAATTTCTTTCTTTAGCCTCCACTTCAGCAGACAGATCAATATAATGAGATTGATACTTCGAAGCTTCTTTAAAATTGTTTTTATCCGTATAAATTTGTGTACAGGCTTTATAAACTCCCAGTAACCTCAAATTTAAATTTTGTTCAAGGGCAATTTTTTCAGCAATTTGATAGTAATAAAGAGAGGAGTCAAGTTGCCCCATGTCAAAATAAATTTGCCCTTTTCTATATTGCCCAACGCAAAGTAAATTATTAGCACTAGCTTGATAAGATAGCGCAATTGACTGCTCAGCCATATCTAGAGCTTCAGTATGTTTTTTTTGAAGTCTATAAACATCTGAAAAATTTAAATAACAAGAGTTTACACTAAGGTCATAGCCAATTTCTTTACCTAATTCAAGACATTGCTCTAAATAAGGAATGGCATTATCGTAATCTTTAGCGAGAATATAAATATAGGCCGTAACAAGCATATTATCGCACCTCATAAACGGATAACGTTCTGCATCTTTAAAATGCTCACAAATAAGGTCGGCTTTGTTCAAATATTCTAAAGCAGTTGAATAATCTCCAAGTCCTGCAGTCATACTTCCCATTGTATTATAGCAACGGGCGGATTCTATCGTGTGATATTTAGAGAAAATTGCTAAAGCCTCTTGTGCCATTTGCATAGCTATACCAATATCACCATGAACAGTATTGATAATTGATTCTTGAAATTTGAATTTGGCATGCAAAAATTCAAAGTTTAATTCCTTTGTTCTGCTGGCACAGTATATAATTAGCTCTTTAGCCACAGTAGAACTGTACTCATTTTCTTCCGTTCTTACACAGGTTTCTATATATTGGAAATCTTCTCTTTTATCTGTGTTTTGAGCAATTTTTAATAACCTAGCATAATCAATACTAGCCATTGAGTTTAAACTCAGGCTTATCATAAACAATAGGAAAAGAAATTTGCTCATATACTAGCCTTTCTTTAATCGTTTTGGATTGTCAGATACAAATGCTTTCCAAGATCCAGATTTGGATTTGTTATGCTCACCAATTCCTCCTTGGAAATGATGACAAACAGCTGCTGCTAAACCATCCGTTGCATCTAAATGTTTAGGCATTTCTTTAAGGTTGAAAAGGCGCATTAGCATACTTGCGACTTGTTCTTTTGAGGCATTTCCACTTCCGGTTATAGATTGTTTTATTTTTTTTGGAGTGTATTCTTCAAAAGGTAAATTTCGGTGCAAGGCAGCTGCTATTGAAACACCTTGCGCTCTTCCAAGCTTTAACATGGATTGTACATTTTTACCAAAGAAAGGAGCCTCAATAGCCATTTCATCTGGTTTGTATTCTAATATGAGCTGATCTACTCGATCAAATATTCGCTTTAATTTATCCGGATGTGTCGTGAGTTTACTGAGGTGAATTACACCATAAGTTATTAGCCTTAGTTCTTTATTACGGACATGAATAATGCCATAGCCCATAATGGAAGTTCCTGGATCTATTCCAAGGATTATTTTATCAACAACAGTTTTTTTCAAAAAGAGTGTACTTGTGGTTCAATTATTCGCTCAATCTTGCCTGTGTTTGCACCAAGCAATTTCCAATCATCAAAGTTAAAATTAATTTGCACTAACATTGAAGTGGACATTACTAGCTGATCGCCCACCAAATAATTAACAAAGTCAGATAAACCAAAGTTATGCCCTGTAAGCAATATGTTATTGCCATTGGCTTTTTCTATTAATACCTCTTGAATTTTTTCGCGACTAGCTAAATAGAGTGAATCGTCAAAAATAATAGGTTTTCGCCACAAATGATAATTCATGATTTCAGCAGTTTCCTGGGTCCTTTGAGCACCAGAAGCTATGATTTGATCCACTACAATTTCCTCCTTTTGGAAAATATACCCTATTTGATTGGCCTGAGCAGTACCTTTTTTGTTTAATTTTCGTTTAAAATCAATAGTCGAATCCCCAGGTTTTACGGCCTTTCCATGCCGCATTGCATATAGTTTTAACATAAGCGTAAAAAAAAAGTGGTATTTTCACCAACCCTAAATTAACAATTCCCGTTATATTATTTGAGAAGTTTATCATAGTTATGGGTTTACTATGATAAAGTGAATCAAACTACTTATTCAGACCAGCTGGGCTTGCCCGGCTGGTCCTTTTGTCAACAAAAGTAAACGTATGATTGACCACAAGATAATTGAAGCCTGTAAGAAAAACGATCGTCGTGCTCAAGAGAAGCTCTACGAGTGGTGTTATGTAAAATTAATGCCAACTTGTATGCGCTACCATAGAAATGAGGAGGATGCACGTTCAATCCTTAATTTGGGTTTTGTCAAGATTTGTAAAAATTTGGATAAGTTGAAAGAGGCTACTCCGTTTGAGGCGTGGGTGAGAAGAATCGTTATGAACACGATTATTGATGAATTCCGAAAAAACAAAAATTACCTTCAGTTAGTAGATTCAAAAGAAACCGATCGTGAATTAGAAATTCATGTCACTTCGGTAGAAAATAATGTGTGGTCAAAATTAGAAATGGATGTGTTAATGGGCTTGTTAAAACGCCTTCCAGATGTTTCTCGTAAAGTATTTAACCTTTACGTAATTGATGGATACACACATAAAGAAATAGGAAATTTATTAGATATTTCAGACGGAACATCTAAATGGCACCTTTCCAATGCAAGAAAATTGTTACGTGAAATGGTGAATAAAATAAAACTCTCAGAAAATAGAGAAATGTGGGCGTAGATAATGAGCGAGGAGAATAAACATATGGATGATAGCTTTAAAAAGATGAGTGAGGACTTAAATGCTTCTTACGATAAGTCTTTTTGGCAGGATGCTAAAGCAGGTTTAGAAAATGATGCTTTAGATGATGCTTTCCGTAATGCAGCTGCACAAGCTGGAACTACGGCGGGTCTTGCTTTGGCTTCAGAGTCGTTGGGAGATGCTTTTATGGATGATGCTTTTCAGGAAGCAGCATCTCAAGCTACCGCAACCTACAGCAGTGCTTATTGGACGGCCTTGCAAGCATCACAGCCTGACCTAGAAATGGATGATGCCTTTTTGAGCGCCTCAAAAGATTTAAAGGCAAGTTATAGCCCTGTGTATTGGGGAGCTGCAAATTCGGCACTTGAAAAAGAAGGATTGCACTATGAATACAACTCGGCGTATTGGAATGAAGCTAAAACGTTGTTGGATAACGCAGATAAAAAATCATTTTTCACTAAATGGACTGGTGTTGCAGCACTGTTATTGCTTGTTTCTTTATTTGGCATTTATGCGGGTATAGCAGATGAGTCTGGAATTTCTGGGCAACGTGTTGCAAATGAATCTGGGGACTTAAATTTAACTAGGTTAGCTGCACTTAGCGCTACTCAGTCAGATAATGAAACTGCATTTGTTCAATTAGTAAATGAAGGGTCGAATGTTACTGATGAGAATTCAGCAAATAATACCTCTAATGAACAAACAAGTTTTGCAACGGGTAATGAGGGGGAATTGAGTAACAGTCAAAATACGGATAGACTTTCAAATCCAAATGATGTTGATGTTGTTGAATCAGGAAATACTGCAAATTCAAACTTAGTTGAAGAGAATTCAAATCCTGAAAACGTTAGTCTTAATCCAATAAATGTGCAAAATTCTAATGTCGTAAATCGTACGCCAGACAGAACTCCTCAAAACACCAATGAAGGGGATCCTTTAAATCAAGGAATGCAAAACAATATTACGAATCAAAATTTTGGATTGAATAATTTGAGTGAAGGGAATCTTGAACCTATGCATCCTGAAGTGAATAATACGGTTGAGAATAATAGAAGAACTAAGAATAGTTTTATTGAAAAAATGGCGTTGCCAGTTTCATTGACTACACCAAGTTCTTCAGAATTGGCTAATACAACATTAGCAACAATCGAAGCTCCTAAATTACGCAATGTTCACACTATTGCTTTACTTGCTGGAGTGGGTAAAGGAATTGGTTACGGTTCTGAATCTACCATTTGGACTAACAGAGTTTATGGAGGAATAGCATATAATACTTATGGATTTGGCAAATTGAGAAAATTTGATTTTGGAGTCAATGTGATGATGAACTATAGTGATCATGAAGACTTAAGACGTAGATGGACAAAACAAATTTATAGAGACAACGCTCAAACAGAAACAAATTATTTAAATTATAATGTAAGTGAATTGTTTAGTTTAAGTACAAACATAAATATGGGTTATGAGTTTATTCCTAAGCATAAAATAAGATTAGGAATGGGGCTTTCAAAAGTGGTGATGGCAAATTCAATAGTTGCATCAAACTTGACGGGTACTGAAAGAGAGAATAACTATGTTTTCCTAGGGAGTAAATCATATATTAGTAATTCTAACAATGAAGTTCCAGAGGATTTTGATGTAATAGATTTGAACTTAACTTTAGGTTATGAATTTCAACTAAACAGTAGATTCAGCCTTCAGGTAACAGGTAAATATGGTTTGTTTGACCGTACTAATGATGCCATTTTTGAAGGGAAAGGCTTTACAGCTAATCATGAAGCGGTATTTGATAACGAAAGAAGCCTGACAATTGGATTAAAGTATAATTTATTTAGAGTAGCAAAATGAGGAAGATGAAAATGAGGCATATCATGATGATATTAGTGGGGATTGTGCTAACCGCCTGTAATAAAACACCTATACCTGAATTGCCAGAGGGGAACGACCCTATTTATACACTAACAGGACAAGTGGATGGAGAAGATCTTGACTATAGTGTTGGCCTTGAATCTGTGGTGATGAATAGAGGAGTAATAAATGAAAGTGGATTATTGAGCTATTATGGTGAAATGGAGTCTGTAACTAATAATGAAAAAATTAGAGTTGAATTTATTCAATTAGAAAAACCACAATCTTCTGCACAAATGGAGGTGTTTAATAATTCCACTATTCCTTTCATGGTACATAATCTTACAAAAGTTAGGTTTGAGTTTGGTGGATTTGGAGGTGGACAAAACCAAAATTTTGAGATAATGGATTCAGAGGGAGAATGGGTTAAGCCAGGAGGTGCGCATGTGTTGGAGGAGTATGGTTATCTTAAAAAAAGCGCTAGGTTCCGTGATATTGCAAATCAAGAGTATCATTTCACCATAAAAAATGGGTTTGATAATAATGAGTTGATTTCAAGATTCAGTAGCTCAGGAAGCCAAGATTCTATTCATCTAGATTCCGAAGTTACATATCCAATGCATGAATGGTATATTGATGGCTTGTTGGTTAGTAATGATGCAAATTATGTTGGTCCTATAGGTACAGGCGTCCACCGAATTAATCACCGTGTAATGGATGATTTTAGCAATATGTGCGAAACGAATAATTTAGTTCGTTTTAATGATGGTAAACAAATTATGGAATTGAAAGTGGTGTACCATGAAGAATATCCAATTGAAACGAATAACTATGGACGTGTTATTATTTCAATGTATAAAGATGGAGAATGGTACAGTTCTGAATATGCAGAGGAAAACAAAGAAGAAGGTGTATCAATTGAAAACATTAAACGGGTAGCTTTAGAAGAAGGTCAATTACCTTTAATTTCCTATGACATTGATTTTGATGCCG
>CAKZPK010000313.1 GCA_937139035.1 uncultured Crocinitomix sp.
AGTTGAGTCGACCAAAAGAAAAAGTTTAAGACTATTTTATCTCTAATAGCTCTTTTAGAAAAACTTTATAATTGATCGAATTCATGTAAGAGGTTAGCTTGTGCTTTTTTGGGTTTTCTTTCTTCGAAAAATTAATAACTCGAACAAATGGGTATTCTAATAATGTTTTTAAAAGAACCTTGCGGTTGCAACCCAACGAAGTCTCTCCGTAAATTAATCTAATTTTACTAAAAATACCTTGACTAAGAGTGGCGTCATGATCATTGAATCCCACAATTACTTTTAGTTTTGATCTACCATTTGATTGTCTGTCAAATGATGCTACTCCCGGTATCGCTGCGGCCCCCATTGCAATGTTTAATGGTTGTTGTGGATAGTGATATATAGTGTCATTGAATTTCTCGGAATAATTATTTTTAAAAGATTCTTGATTCTTTTTATTGAATTTTGACATTAGTTTATGCGAATGATTTTTAAAAATAGATGTAATAACATTTGCACCTAAACTGTGCGACAAGAAATGAAGTTTTATGTTTGGTTCTAATCCATTGATGAAACGCCGTAACTCAATTCCAACGTAGTATGAGCTTCGAACACATGGTTTGAACAGATTTAACATCTTGATGTATCTATTGTTTTTATTTCCGTCTGCCGCGACTTTTTCTTTTTTTGCATTGGCACCATACCAAAATACAGATACAAATAGAATGTTTTGTGCTCCTGAAACTACATCTCCATGTTTCTCAATTAGTTTTTCTTTTTGAAATTTCACATCAGTATAGCCATTCCCGTATCCATGAATAAAAAAAAGGACTTTCGGTGGACTTCCATTTTTTTGCGTGAGTTGGTCGTACTGCTGTTTGAACTCCATTTGTTTGTATTGCATTAATACAGTTTGCAAAGGTTCTATTACCCCTACTTCTGATTTTTTTAACTTCCTTGGATTTATCTGGATGCCGTAGGAATGGTTAATTGATAATATTCTCCTATAATCCCTTAAAAGAAAATCTTTTATATTCCATTCCTTGATGAAAATGAATTCATCTCGGAATTTAGGTTTAGCGTTTTTAAATCCAAATTCTAGTTCTTCATTGAGTTGAAGTGTTCGGTCAGATCGAACGGCAGATAAGTTTGAGTTTTTGCTTTTGAATATTGGAGCCTTATAGTTGTTTTTTTCTTTCAAGGCTTCGGTTTTCCAGATGGAAAAGAAATCCTCTGGATATAATTGACCATATTGGTCAAAAAAAAGTTTGACTTCATTCGAATCCGTTTGATACATAGTGCTGTCTGTACTAACGTAAAATGCCATGCTGTGATTCACAGTAAATAAGAATAAACTGGCAATAAGTATAACTTTCATAGTAATGGGTTTAGTCAAATTTAAATAAACTTTTAAGTTAAAATCTCCCCGATATCAGGGAGATTGTATTCAAACTACATTCGAGCTATGTCCACAGCAATTTATTTTATACCTTTATCATTCTATTAAAAACCAATACGAAGTCAGATTGACACTAAATACTATGAAGTACGATAGAATAAACAAAGACCTTTTTATAAAAAACAGAGCAAATTTTGTTGCAGCAATGGCACCTAAGTCAGTTGCCATTTTTAATTCTAATGATATTTATCCAATAAGTGCAGATAGCACAATGCCGTTTCAGCAACACAGAGACATTTTTCATTTATCTGGGGTTGATCAGGAAGAGAGTATTTTGATACTTTTTCCAGATGCGCATAATGAGGAGCACCGCGAAATGTTATTCTTGAAAGAGACAAGTGAGCTAATTGCCATTTGGGAAGGTGAAAAATTGACTAAAGAAGCTGCTTTTGAAACTGCGGGCATTAAAAATGTTTTTTGGTTAGATCAATTAGATACAGTTTTGAAAATTGTTATGGCGCAAGCCGAGAATATTTACATCAATACGAATGAGCATACACGCGCCAATACAATTGTTGAAACACGAGAGGATCGTTTTATTAAAAGACTAAAAGCTGATTATCCAGCGCATGGTTTTAAGAAAAGTGCACCAATTATGCACCGCCTAAGATCAATCAAAGATTCGATTGAAATTGAGTTGATGCAAAACGCTTGCAACATTACGGAGAAAGGTGTTAGAAGAATTCTTTCATTTATTAAACCAGGTGTAGCGGAATATGAAATTGAGGCAGAATTAATGCATGAGTTTTTGAGAAACCGATCTAAAGGTTTTGCTTATACACCAATTATTGCATCAGGAAAAAATGCTTGTGTACTTCACTATATTGAAAATAATCAACCGTGTAATGATGGTGATGTTATTTTAATGGATTTTGGAGCCGAGTATGCTAATTACGCATCTGATTTAACAAGATGTGTACCTGTGAATGGACGATTTACTGCAAGACAAAAAGATGTTTACAACGCAGTATTGAATGTGAAAAAAGCTTCAGAAAAATTATTAGTTCCAGGAACTTTCTTGGCCGATTATCATGTAGAAGTTGGTAAACTAATGGAAAGCGAATTGTTGGGCTTAGGTTTAATTGATCAAACTGATATTAAAAACCAAGATCCTAAATGGCCAGCATATAAAAAATACTTTATGCATGGTACTTCGCATTATATTGGATTGGATACACACGACCTAGGTTTGTGGACTGAGCCAATTAAAGAAGGAATGGCATTTACATGTGAGCCGGGTATTTATATTCCTGAAGAAAGTTTGGGAATTAGACTTGAAGATGATTTAATTGTACAAGCTTCAGGAGGTCCATTTAACTTAATGGGGAACATTCCAATTGAAGCGGATGAAATTGAAGATTTGATGAATTCCTAAGTGAAGGTAGTCGAGTTTGAAAATACAAAATTGCATTACAGGGTTGCCGGAAAAGGTGACCCTGTAATTTTTTTACACGGTTTTTTAGAAAGCAGCTCCATGTGGGACGCTATTGCGGTTCAAGTAGCTGCATTGGGTTTTAAAACCATTTTAGTGGATTTTCCCTGTCACGGTGAAAGTAGGTTTGAGGGTGAAATATGCACTATGGCGTTTATGGCAGGTTGTGTTGATGCGCTTTGCAAAGTTGAGGATTATAAGAATCCGTTTGTTTTTGGGCATTCAATGGGAGGTTATGTCGGACTTGAGCTGCTGAAAAAAAGAGGAATTCAATTAACACTCGTACATTCTAATTTTTGGGATGATTCAGGGCCAAAAAAAATGGATAGAAACAGAGTAGTGTCTATAGTAAAGCAAAATAAAATGCGTTTGCTAAATGAGGCTATTCCAAATTTATTTGCAACTAAAAACAGAGATAATTGTGAAGGAATTATTCGTGATTTAATCTGTGAGGCGGCTACTATTCCTTCAACAGAAATTATTGCTAGCACTAAAGGCATGAGAGATCGATTGCATAATGGTGAAGTACTTGAAATGCATGAGGTAAAAATGATTCATGGAGAATTGGATACTGTTGTGAAAACAGAAAAACTCAATGAGGAATTGTCTTTGCTTAAAAATCAGCCAAATATTCAGTTAATTAGTGATGCCGGGCATATGAGTATTTGGGAGCGACCAAATGCTCTCATAAAATGCATTAAGACTAATTTAAGAGTATAACCTCCGCTAGTTAGGTGGTGTTGTTTATTACAAAAACAGCCTACCAAAAATTGGCAGGCTGTATAAAATTTAGCGAGGAAAAAGCAGTTAGTTTTTAACTATTTTATGCGTTTTTTGTCCCTCATCAATTGTAATTGTTATAAAATAAGTTCCGGCTTCACCTTCGAAAGAAATTTCTTCCTTTTGTTTATTTGCTGTGCCCTTGTAAACTAATTTTCCACTAACATCTCTTATTTCAACTAGCGCATTTGCAGGTTGATTGTTAAAGGTTAAAGTAAAGTAGTTATCAAACGGATTTGGTGATATTGAAATGCCGTTTAACAAACTGTTTTCGACAAGTCCAACGCTACTTATTGTTCTACAGTCAGAAGTATCTGTGCATTCTCCGTCAGTTATTACAACAGCATACTCTCCATTCTCAATGGCAATGTAATTTTGGTCAGTTGCTCCAACAATTTCGGAATTGTCCTGGCAATTAATCCATTGATAAGTTGCACCAGTTAAATCTGCCATTAACTCAATTTCAGAAACGTTTGACACATTAACATCAACAGTGTTTATGGTTAAATCAATTGTTAATAAGCTATCGCACCCTAATGCATTGTCAATAGTATCCATATAAACACCGGTTTCTGTCCAAGTGTATAAACCAGATGGGCTAACCATATAATCGCAAGCAGAAACTGTTTCGCTAGCCTCACTTGTATAATTCACAATAAGATCAAATGTCATCACACTATCGCACCCTAATGCATTAGGAATAGTGTCCATATAAATACCAGTTTCTGTCCAAGTATATAATCCACTAGGACTTTCAAAGCTATCGCACACCGTAATTTCTTCGCTATAGCTTGTTGCTAAATTCACTGTAAGATCAAAAGTCATTACACTATCACAACCTAATACACTTTCAATGGTGTCCATGTAAATACCGGTTTCTGTCCATGTGTAAATACCACTGGGACTAACCAACTCATTACATACGGCCATTTCAAAACTTGCTTCAACTGCAGCAATCTCATAAGAAATAATGATCATACCTTCTCCATTTTGGTATCCTTGTTCGTGTGCGACATCTGTCGCAGAAGGATCGGTATAACTGCTTCCGCCGCCTCCGCCGCTAAAACATGCACCTCCACCACCGTAGTAGCCACCGCCACCACCGCCACCTCCAGCACAATCTCCTGACCCGTTTCCGCCCAAACCTAAACTTCCATCAGTTGTGTAAGTTGGACAGTCGCAGCACGCTATTCCTTGTGATCCTCCAACATCTTGCGTTCCTCCTTTACCGCCAGCATCTGGCCACGAAGGCCAATTTTCACCAATACCTCCAATTAAGTCTCCGCCAGCACCACCTATAAGAATAGTTGCACCATATCCGCCTGCACCGCCGCCGCCGCCAGCAACAACTACACGATCTTCTAAAAGTTCGCCATTTAATCGAATGTCAGAAGCACCGCCTCCAGCCCCTGCCTCACCACAAGTGTTATAGCTATAAACACCTCCTGAACCAACAAATACTCCATCCGCATCAATAGAACCACCAATTCCTTCTGCACCTACATTAATATAAAGGATGTCATCAGGTGCAAAGCTCATTGTCCCCTGAACTCTTCCGCCATTTCCTCCCTCGGCTGTGTTAGCGTCACCACCACTGCCTGCAATAACTTCAAAGGTGATTGGCCCCATACAGGCTTCAATTACAAAAATTTCTGTTGTCCCGGTATAATAGAAAGTGTCAACTATTGCCTGGGCTTTTGCTTCTGCTAGAAAGAGCAGTAAAGCACAAATTGTTAGGATTTTTTTCATTTTGATAATTTTAAATTTCATAGTGCTGTAAATATAACTTTTTTTTGAAAGTTGGATTATAAACGTCTAGCTGTCTGTTGTGTTATGGCGGTTGATAGTGTGTTTTAACCGTTGTTGAAAATGTTTAGAATATGGAATATTAGTTAATGCAGCATCACATTAAAAAAATAACGTGATTAGTAAATTTTTAATACTCATTGTAGCCGTTCTATTCTGGAATTTGTCTTTTGCGCTTACAATCAGGGTAATAAAAATGAGCATTTTGTTACTCGGTTTTAGTTATTCTGATTTAATAGGTATGTCAAACCAACTTTGAAAAACAAATTGTCATCTCTGATGCCAAATTTGGTATCAGGAAATGTCCCCATGATTCCGCCAAAATGATAGGTTGAAGTTGGATCTTCCGAACCTCCAACATAATAATTGATCCAATATTCAAAATCATAAAAGAAGTTATTATGAGTCGTTAAAGAAAGCCCAACATTTAATTTAAACTGATCGTTTATAGGGTACTTTAACCCTAACCGAAAATGATTCCCAAATTGACCTGAATGATTAAGTTCAGATTCATAATAATCGTTGTAATACGTTTTTAAATCATACGAATATTCAATCCAATCTTCATTATTTGATTTAAAATCAGAAAAATATTGTTTAGAATCTTTAAAATAACGGCGATAAACAAGCGACCAACCTGCATAGAATGTAAGTCCAGATTTAAATCGTAGATCTTGGTTAAAACCGTATTCGAATTCAATTCGGTTACTGTTAATTAAGATATTATCGAGGTGGTATCTGCCATCTCCCTCCACTATTCTTTGAAAATGTTTTGTTCTTGAAAGATTAAAACCACTACATACTGAAAAGTGAATTTTTTTGAAAACTTCGCGACGTAAATAAAATTCAATTCCCTGATCCCAGACGCTTTGAATTTCTTTAAAATCTGCTCTTGTTAATGTATTTGGTTGCAGAACAGTTAAATTATTTGTCGAAATTCCATACCGATAATTTACTTCAAATTCACGACTCTGACCAAATATCAAAACACTTGAGCAAGTAATAATAAGGGTTAAAATAAATTTCATATTCATAATTTTTAAAATTGTCGTAGCAATATTTGTTGCTACGACAATTCACATTTAATCTTCTAACAAGGATCTAAAATTAACTCAAGATCTGCAAAAACACCATCTTTCACAAAATAATGATACGAATGGATATCTTCTGTACCTATTCTAAACCACTTCCACACCTTACTTTTCACCTTTTGGATTTGATGCCGCTTTTTTCTAAGCTTATCACCATGTTTGCTGTCTACTTCACCACAAATACTATTTCTAAAAGTTCCCCAAATTTCAGTCCAAATAGTTGCCTTAAATGGCTCTAAACCTCCACCAGGGTGTACTTTAAAAAAATCCGTTGAAGAACCAACGTGTGATCCCATAATATTATTGTTTACCCAAATTTGACAATGAATAATCCAAGAAGAACCTGACCCCTGTACCGAGCTACTTTGGAGAACGTCATTTTTAGTACACGCAATATCAACAACAAAAATGACATCTTCTTCACCTTCACCACCTGTTCCATCAGTAATAGTCTGCACATCTCCGTTTCTATCCTTAAAAGTTATTTCTGTTTCAACGTAATAGACACCAAAATCTGGAAATACATGTTCAATATGTTCATGATTATAATAGTCAACGGTTTCTTCAGGAGAACCATCCCCCCAATCTATTGTTAAGAACGTACTATCTGATCCATAAAGTAGAGGATCTCCATCTTCTCCATCACCTGAATATTCTTCCTGTAGGCTCACCCTAAGGTATTTAGTGAATGGATCACAATTTTCCGCTCCAAGTTGGAATAAAGTTGTGTAAGTTAAATCATCATCAACATCAATAGAACCTCTATAATCAAATAAATCACCAGTAGCAATTCTATAACTGAAATAATGCTCAAACAATGGAGAATCACCGACAAATGGGTCGTCTTCACGTTCAATTTCTTGAAACGCACTCAGTGTCACAGAATCTGTTTTTTCAATAGCCAACACTAAACCTAGATCGTGGAAATAATAAATAGAATCCCCAACACCAATTTCTAAATGTTTATTTAACATTGTCTTTTTAATTTCATCACAAATGAAATCTTTTTTGACAATATCATCAAATTCTTGCTTATGGTGAATTCCATCTCTCCAATCATATTTGATGTTGAACCATGTTCTATATGATTCGAACCCTATATATTGACCTTCGACAATATCAAGTTGCTCCTGTAATTCTCCATACTCGGTAAAATCAGTTAATACATCATACACATCCAAAAGATGTTGTTGATCCTGAAAAAACAAAATACCGTTTTCCAACGTCGGAAGCGTATAATTTGGAGGAGTCGAATTCCCAGAAGGATCTTGCGTAACCAATTGAGCATAGAGTGCAGAAGTCAACGAACTTGCAAGAACCTCGACTTGTTCAGATTGATTTTGAGCATATTCAAGTTGAACCAATTGTTGCGAGACAAGTTCTCCTGTTGGATGAGGAGAAGTCTTGAAATAATTATCACTGTTGTCCTCTAGCAAAATAGAATATTCGCTACTTCCAAGTGGAATTACACCGATCACTTGGGCATTTTTTGTTGTTTGACCTAGGCTGTTAAATCCAAGAAGGATTGCAGTACATAGGACAATTGATTTAAAAGAAATTTTCATTGTTCTAAAATTTATGAGTTAATAAAAAAATTACTAATACAAAGAAACAATGTTAGACCGTAATCCATTTACGTTCTGAACATAAGTTTTGGGTCTTTGTGTAAATGTATTAAAAAGTAACGTTATACACGGAGGATCACGAGAATGCGTTGAAAATTTCAACAGTTTGGAAGGTTGTTATATGGTTTTTTTAATTCTATCCAGAGTGTTTTCTCTTAGACCCGTAAATAAAATTTCTAGCAAATTTCGGTCAAATTTTAGAACTGAAAAATGCATTATGGAACAGTCAGTTAAAGAATTAAGGTTCAGCTAGCCGGAACTAATTTTAACCGAATAATACCCCATTATAATTATTGAGCATAAAAAAATTGATCGATATAGGTAAATAATAGAATGTAAAGCCCTAAACCACTAATTAATTGCACTAAATTGATTGTATTTAAAGAAATTAAAATATTTTTGTTCTTTTTGAGTTAATAGAAGTCGAACAAGACACACGAATGCAGATTAAACCCCTATACTTTAAGTCCTTTATTGGCATATTCATAGTGCTTATAGCGGCTTCATGCTCAACAGAAAAGGATGCCCTAATCAACAAAGGCTATCACAATATGACAGCACGTTATAATGGCTATTATAATGCAGGTGTTATTATTGACGAAATGTTAGAAGGATATCGAGAAGGTTATCAAGAAGACTACATAGACGTTATTCCATTAGATTTATATCCTACAGAAGCTGATGTTCCAAATGTGTTTCCTGAGTTGGAGGATGCAATTGAAAGATGCTCAAAAGTAATTGTAAGACATAGTATGCCAAACCCTGAGTTGGTAAAAAACAAGTCAAACGAAAATTGTAGATGGATTGATGACAATTGGTTGGTTGTTGGACAAGCCTATTACATTAAGAGAGAGTATACCGAGGCAAAAGAAAAGTTGCTGTATATTTCAGAGTCTGACTTTTACCGTGGTGAAGAGTCGGTTTATGAAGCCAGAATTTGGTTAGCAAAAACACATATTGCAATGGGAGAATATCCTGAAGCAAAGCGCGTGTTGCGGATGGTTGAGCAATCTATTAAAACATCAGAATCTAAAAAGGAGGATAAAACAAAAAAGAAGAAACCTTCTAAATTAGAAAAGCAGCGTGCAAAAAAATCAGGGAAAAAGAAGAAAGATGAAGCGCCTGCTGAATTTCCTAAAAAACTAAAGGTTGATTATGAAATAGCAATGGCTGATTTGTATTTGGCACAGGAAGAAGATAAAAAAGCAATTGAACATCTTGAAAATGCAGTAGAGCTTTGTAAAGATAAAAAGAGACGAGCACGTTATTTATTTGCATTAGGGCAATTATATACTGATCAAGGAAATAATGAAAAAGCATCTAAATGTTTTGCTAAAGTAACAAGGTCAAACGCACCGTATGAAATGCGTTTTAAAGCCAAAATTAAAAATGCATTAACGGCAACTGGAAACACTGAGGAATTGGTGGATGAGTTGAATAAGATGTTGAAAGATGGCAAAAACATTGAGTATAAAGATCAAATTTATTACGCTTTAGCTGAGTTAGATATGAAACAGAATGACGTGGTTAGTGCCAAGTCAAATTATACCAATTCTGTGTTATGGTCAATTAAGAATAACCGCCAAAAAGGATTAAGTTATTTGCGTTTGGCAGATATTCATTTTGATGAACCAGATTATTTAAAAGCGCAAAAATACTATGACAGTTGTGTGCAAGCTTTACCTGAAGACTACGAAGGATATGAAAAACTAAAAAATAAAGCGTTAGGCTTGGCTGACTTGGTTTATCATTATGAGTTGGTTGAATTTGAAGACAGTGTACAAAGAATTGCTGTGATGTCGCCAAAAGAACGTGAAAAGTTTTTGAAGCAAACCATTAAAGATATTGAAGCCGAGAAAGAACGTAAACGCATAGAAGAAGAACAACGATTATTGGCGCAACAAGCAAGAATTAACAATCAACAAGGTACCGGTGGTGGTGGCGGTGGAAAGAAATGGTATTTCTCAAACCCTAAATTAGTCGCATCTGGCTTTAATGATTTTAGAGGGCTATGGGGACAACGTGTTTTGGAAGACAATTGGAGGCGTGCTAATAAAAATTCGTTTAGTGATTTGGTAGACGAAAATGGAGAGCCTGTTGATAGTGTTGGAACAGATGAATTAACTGTTGATATGCTATTGGAGGACATTCCATTAACACAAACCGATCTTGATTCATCAAACTTTAGAGTTTTAAATTCGCTTTATTCATTAGGGATAATTTATAAGGAGCAATTGAAAGAAGAAAACGAGGCTATTGATTATTTCCAGGCGGTATTAGATCGAAATCTTGAGCATCCAAGAGTATTGCCAGCACTTTACCAACTTTATTTAATTAATAAGAAAAATGGTAATGCTAAAGCAAACGGATATAAAAATTCAATTTTAAGAGATTACCCTGAAAGTGAAATTGCACAAATTTTGAAAGATCCTGATTACCTTAAAAAGAAGGAGTTAAAGGATAGAGAAGAATTAACAGAGTATTCTGGTGTAATTAGAAATTATCGCCGAAGAAGCTATGGACTTGTCATTTCAAAATGTAACGATATCATTGAGAATTTTCCTGAGAACAAGTTTTTAGAAAAGTATTATTTACTTAAAGCTTTTGCAGTAAGTAAAGTTAGTCCGGGTAATAGTGA
>CAKZPK010000314.1 GCA_937139035.1 uncultured Crocinitomix sp.
GCACATAATCAGGTGCATTAATGCCATGTAATTTTTGATAATCTTTACCTCCTAATGATTTGACATGCGCACTTACACTATCTAAATGTTGCTTTAAATATGCCGTGCGTTCATTCACATCTTCCGAATCATTATAATTACTGTAAGCTGTTAATGATACCTTCGCATCTAGGATTAGATTTTTACCGTCTGGCAGATTAATAATATAATCTAACCGTTGATTGCTGCCATCCTCCGTTTTTAGATTTGTCTCTTTAGTATAGTGAACTTCTTTTTGCAATCCGGCTTTACTCAGAATTGCTTCCAAATGCATCTCGCCCCAATTTCCTTGTGTTTTGGTGTCTCCTCGCAAGGCTTGGGTTAAACTACGCGTTTCTTGCGTAATTTCCTTATTTAAATTATGGAGCATTTTCAAATGCTGATCTAAACTTGCAGACCGTTCTATGTTTTTTTCATTATTATCCTCCACTTTCTTTTGGAACTCACCAATTTTATCTTTTAGTGGAGTCAAAATAGCGTCAATATTCTTTTTATTCTGATCGGTAAACTTATTGGTTTTATCTTCTAATATTCTATTGGCTATTAGCTCAAAATCTTTTGTAAATTTTGCTTGCAAAGATTCTAATTCCGTTTTTTGATTACGCAATTTTTCTTCTAATTCCTGATGCTTAATTTTCCACTCAGTGGCACTTTGCATCTCATTCAAATAACTCGCATTAACTTTAGATAAATTCGCTTTGGTTTGCTCCAAGTCATTTTGTAATCCCTTGGCAGAATTTTCCATAGTAGCGGCAGTAACTTGCAATTTCTGCAGTTCACCAGACTGCTCCATTTTCTCTTTAGAAAAACCAATTTTAGCGACCAAATAGCCCACAATTCCGCCTACAACAATCCCTATAATGAGAAGAATATAATCCATAGTTTAAAAATAAGGAATAAAGGGTGAACTACAAAGAGTTTAGCAGTGGTCAGTAATCGATTTTGTGCTCAATTAAAATTAAGCGTTTACTGCTGCACGGCTTTTAGCAAGAACTCGTACAAATAAAAATAAAAGCAATGCTAATAAACCAAATAAAGAATAGATTAACCAGTCACTATATGTACGTGCGCTTCCATCATTTAAATTACTTAATGGTCGGTAAGTTGCGTTTAAAGAATCATCTAACAAGGTTTCCAACTCGTCCTCAAATTCATCTAAGGTCATTTTTGGAGTACTGTTTTCCTGCCATTGACTTCCAGCAACCTCATCACCATCTATCAATAAATCAAACTCACCGCAAATATCCAAAATTGGCAGTTCATTTTCCTTCGGATAATTGTATTGAAAAAAGTATTCTCGCCCAATTTTAAAATGATCGGCATATTTACGACATAGCATTCCATCATCACCTTCGAAACGCATTTCAACACCTGAAATCAAACCTTTGTACACTTCAAGTACTTCTATCACCAAAACAAATGGTCTCTCGTTAACGTTGGTTTTATCGTAGCCCTCATATCCTTGCGCTTTAAATTTCAAAACCACATCAGATTCCTTACATAATTCAAAGAAGTTACTTGACCAATCGCAAGTACAGGCATTTGCGGAAAATGTCCACAAACTCAGAACAAAAAACAGACTCAAAATTCTCATTAAAACTACCTCTTAATTGAACAACCAATTGCCACAGTAGAAGTTACTGGAGGTTCTTCACCGCCCAATAATGCATCAACCGCATCCTCAACATATTTAACCGTCACGGCTGATTCATCTCCATAATTATCATCTATAGCGCCAATATACTCTACCTTATTACCATTGGCGTCTTTCTTTAAGATATAAACATGCGGCGTTTTTGTTGCGCCGTATTGCGGAAATATTTTTTGACCATCATCTAACAAATATGGAAATGTAAACCCTTTCTCTGCAGCTCTAATTTTCATATTCTCAAAGCTATCATCTTCCATTGCCTCTGGATTATTTGGATTAATAGCAATAACTGGATAACCTTGCGTTTTATACTTTTCGTCTAAGGCGATAATACGATCCTCATATGCAACAGCATAAGGACAATGATTACAAGTAAATATTACAATGAAACCTTTCGCTTCTTCATAATCTGCCAAAGACGCAGTTTGATCATCAATATTCATGAGGTTAAAATCTGTTGCATAATCACCAACAGCATAACCTTCCTCAATCGAATCCTCAGCAAGCACCTCTTCTATTTCAGCATTATCCAACAAACTATCTACAGCTTCAAAAGCATCAGCAGTTGTTTCTTCTCCGCCACAAGACATAAAAAACAACGGAAAAACTAAAAATAATAAGTGTATATTTTTCATAATCAACTTAATTAGTAAACGAAGAAATGGCTTCTTCAAGTTCTACAAAGTTAAACGATTGTTCGTAAAACACACTTATGTCGTTCTTATAAATAATTGTTGCAGGTATCGCACCAGACCAAGTTGAATCAATTTGCGGAATCCACTTATTCCCGTCTGGTTCATCTAATAGAACAACTTCAGATTTCAGTTTGTTTTCCTGAATAAAAGGAATTAGATTTTCTTTAATCTTTTTAGGGAAATCGAGACTTACTAACAACACATTAATTTCTGGATATTCCTCTCCCAACTGTTCAAAATAAGGTAGCTCTGCCACACAAGGCACACACCAAGTTGCCCAAAAATTAATGACATGAATTTGATCATTTTCTTGATTCAAAAAAGGTTTAAAATTTTCGAAATCATAAACTTCAATTTCTATCTCATTTTCGCTAACAACCTCTTTAGGATTGCGAACAATATCATGGGACTGTTCGGCTGCACAGCTCACTAACAATAGCAACAAGATACTATACAGTCGCATCATTTTTCAACAAAAAACAAAGCATTTAACTCTTTAGTTTTGTTAATGTGCAAGGATTTTGGTTTAATCCATTCTCCATTGCTTGTATATCCGCTTGAACTAGCACTTGCCGGAACATTTTTCATATCATCAGCCACTGCAACACTAGGTTCCATATCCACTAATTTACTCTCTTGCTGAATATCTTTCTTCATAGAGATACTTCTCAAAACTCCATTTTTTCCCTTATCCGCTTTTCTATCTGCCGTTGATTCTGTTTTCTCAACAACGACTTCAGCCACTTCATCTTTATTCAGCTCATCAACATTCATTACAACATCATCTGCTAACTCATAATCCATTTCAACTTCCTCCTCATCATCTACCATTTCAACTTCTTCAACCGTAGGAGCAGCATAAAAATTTCCACTTTCAACATCAAAACTCTGCGTAGATTCTAATTCAGGAGCTGGTGGTGCTAACTCTAAAAAACGTTCATTACTATTATCTCTTAAGTCCAAGTCCTCGCTTTCATCCGGAAACTCTTGTTCAATTTGTTGTTCATTCAAATTTTGATCATTCAATAAATCTTTAGTTGGTTCATTAAGTTCTAATTCTTGACTTGGATTCGTCTCATTTAATTCAATAGGTGTGTCAATTACAGGGTCAGTATATGCTAAATTTTCATCATCAACACCTGGGTTTAGGACAAATAATAAACCGACTACTACTAATGCTGCTGCACCTAATTGGAATGCAGGTTTTTGATAGAACTTCTTATTTGTTGGCAACATAAAAACACCAACAGAATTCAGCCAAAAGCCCTTCTTTTTCTTCCCCTCTGTTAAATGCTCCATGACTCCTTTTCTCAAACCAGCAGAAGGCTCAATTTTTGCTCCACCAAATGCTGCTGTGCTCCCTGTCAAAAACCATTGCATATTATTATACTCCTCTTCATTTTGAGCATATTCGCCAACACTTTCGCGTTCACCACTTGTGAGCTCATAATAAGCTTTATTCCTGATGATATCTTCTACTTCCTTTGTCATATCATTGTTTTTCTGAAAACCTCCAATTTATCCGCCAGGGTTTTAGTGGCTAAGTGCAGTCTTGATTTAACTGTTCCTGTATTTATTCCCAATGTTTCTCCTATTTCGTTTAGAGATAAGCCTTCAAAATGCCGCAGCATAAATACTTCTCTATGCTTCTCTCCTAGTTTGTTCAATTCTATTTTTAATTGCTCATTAAAGTTGGATGCATCTACACCAACATCTTGTAATTGATTGTGATCTTTCGCATCAACACCTTCAGGTAAATCATATCCCGTTGGTTTTCTTATTTCTTGCTTTTTATATTCATTCTTGCACATATTGTTTGCCACCGAAAACAACCAAGTTTTAAAGGTCCTATTCGGGTCGAATGATTCTGGTTTGTCAATTATTTTAGTAAATAAATCGTGTGTAAAATCCTCGGCTTTTATACGATCACTCCATAGTTTTCGGTAAAAAAAGTTAACCATAAAAGCCTCATATCTATCATAAATTTGTTCAAAGGCTTTCTCATCACCCTTTAAAAAAAAGCGCATTAAATCTTCGTCGTTATATGTTGAATAGTCTTTCTTAAAGAGCCTCATTCAATTTGGTCATACGCTTTTAATATTTCCTCAACCATGTCTTCCTTGCTCACTTTTTTTGCTAATTTTTTGATATCATTTCTCAATACCTCATCTTTTTCTCCTGCTTCAATTTTAATCTTATAAAGAGTTAAAAGTGGTGGCAAAAAATTCGAATACAATCCTTTTTCAGCTCTAGAATTAAGCTTTAATGCGTTTATTTTTTTCTGTCCGTTTTTCCAAAAACGAGTTAGTTCCTCTACTTGATCGGGACATTTATATTGATAATGCAAACCTGTTACATAACAGTTATCTGCAGGTTCACGAATATAATGTTGGCTAACTGTTGTTGAAATAAAAGCTTCGGTCTGCAAAGCTGAAAGTGCTGTATTAACAAATGTTCTTTCCTGACCGAGAAATCGGACATTGGACATTCCTATTTTTTGTTGGGCGGTTTTTCGGTAAGAATCATTCACCAAAAAGTCCATATTAATCAAATGAATATCTCCACGAACTTTTCCTAAGCTTTGCAAAACTAATAACGGATAAGCATCTGCTTCACCACTAAGAAACAACGTTTTTACATTTGAATTTGAGACTAAAAACTGATAATAATTCAGTGTATTTTTAGAATAAGAGGATTCAATTAATTGAGCAAATTCTTTTTGCCTTGCTTTATCCCCTATAAGGGCATAATAACCAAACATTTCGCGTTTTACTTGACGCTCATCAGGTTTTAATTCGTAGGCTTTAAATAAGTGAGATTTAAGTGAGACATCATAATTCCCATTAATGTATTTTATCAGGTGGTATTCATAGGAATTGGGCGCATTATCTTCCAATACCTTAACCAATCGATCCAACTCTTTTTGATTATTATCAGCAATTTTTTTTGTTGAACTACTTTCATAAGAAGCCCTTTTCTCTAAATAGCTCTCTTTCAAATCATGTGGAGAAAGACTAGCCCCCTGCCCCATAGCGCCTTGCCCAACCAAAACGATTAAGCAAACCATCACTATTTTCAATATTCCACTCACGCCATTATTTATATTCATTCGAAAATCTGTACATACAAAGATAAAAAAGGTTCATTCTTTCAATTGATTACATCTTTTTTAGGCCTTAGCTACTTTTCATTAATTGGTTTGAAGATAAGGTTTTTGAAGGAAATGACAACGGAATATCAATTTGATTAAAGGATCTTGAAAACATGCTTCTGTCAATGACAAAATTCACTTTCATAAAATTCCTTACATTTGAATAGACAGAAACCTTAAACAGCAGATATGAAACATTTATTGATTCTTTTTATTGCCATTGGTACTTTAACCTTCACAAGTTGCTCTACTGGAGCGGCTGAAAAGGTAGCTGATGAATTTCACCTAAAACTGGATGAAGGAGATACAAAGTATATTGTAGATAATTTAGCAGATACGGAAAGCGGTGTATCAGTGCAAGAATGGGAAGACTTTTTGAACCTTGTAGTAAGTTGGGGACCGCAATCAAACAGAGCTAAAGTAATGGGCTTTAGTAGTAAAATTAATAATGGTGTTACAACCATGAAATTCAGTTACACTTTTGAAGTTGAACAGTTTGGATTAGTACATGAGCGCCTCGTTTTAGTGGACCGTGGTGAAGGTTATAAAATTATGATTGCTATGATGAATAGTGATGAATCGATTGTTGAGCAAGGTACCTCTCAATACTAAGTTTCAACTTCCATAAATAAAAAAAGGAGCAAAGAAACTTTCGCTTCTTTACTCCCAGTATAATTTGGCAGCACATTATGCAGTTAATACCACAATTGTGAACTGCTCTGTTTAGCCAATTATATTTTGACTATTTTTTTGGTTTTTAATACTCCATTTGAGTTCGAATAAGAGATTACATAAATTCCTTTATCAAAACTAGATGCATCAACAGTTGTAGAGAATCCTTCTCCAGAAATCTCATTGGATTGATAAACTATTTGCCCGATCGCATTGCGAATAGTTATCTCACCAGATAAATTATCTCCTTTTAAGCTGATCCAAACATTATCATTAAACGGATTTGGAGATACTTCAAGTAAATCTGAATTTGCCGCATCATTTAATAATCCAGCTGTTGTACCATATAACGCATCATTCTCTCCATTTTCAGTTTCATCTGTTGGAGGAGAAGTAGGGCTAACAGCCATTGCCGGACATTCTACAGTATGAATAGAAAAACCAGGTCCTGTTACTGCTCCAGGTGAAGGATTTGTAATGGTGTAATAATTATCAAAAACGGTAAGTGGCGCCGAATAAATTACATCAGTTGAATACATATAATTATTATAACACGGCATGCCTCCGCCCCAATGGGTTGTTACTAGATCAATTCCAAAACGAGCACCAACTCTTCTTGGTCCAACAAAAACAAAACCTTGTCCATCCAAACGTTCCGTTAAAATTTCCTGATTATAGATATAAGGATGTTCCCCTTCAAATGTTGACAATACGCCACCTCCAGTAGCATGAAAGTTTTGTGCAGAAGTTGGCCAAACAAAACAATTAACCATAGCTCCTGTTACTCTATCAAATTCCGTAATCCAAGGGGTTGTATGATTTACGCCAAACATATCAGGATACTCTTTAAAGTATCCACAAGCCACCAAACGATTCGCATTCCACGGTGCGAGTTTCAACTCAAACCCTGCTGCATTTTTAGTCCCTAAAGACGGGTCTAAAACTAAGGCATAATGATCTGCAATAACTGGCGCATTTGCAACATCTACAATTGCTGTAACCTGTGGGTTATGAATAATACTGTTATTAGACATTAAATAAATAATATCATCAGCAGCATAATAAACTAAAGATACACCAACATGTTGATGATTGGTTGATTCAAAAGAAACGTCACCCGTAATTGCTAATGATGTATTTAATGTAACCGCCAATACTCCTTGCTCTTCTGAACCAGGCAGACCAACAGAGCCTGTCACAAAATAACCGTTTGATGTCTCCACAATGTCATTAATTGCTGAATGCTGATCAATTCCTCCCATTATTTCAACATGACCATTTAAACCTAAGGTAGAAATATCAAATTCTGCAACTAACGCCTCATTTCCAATTAAAGGATACCCTGTTAAAGGCTCGCCATAAAATCCTCCAACAACATATGTATTCGTCAAACTTGAATATATGACATTTGTCCCAACACTTGCTTGAAAACCTGCCAATTTTGAATCTGCCAAAACATTTCCAGATGGTCCTAATTTTGCAATATAAAGTTCTGCATCATTTGGAACTATTTGCGGAGAAGTATAACCTGTAATTACGATTGCACCGTAAGGATCAATCACAACGTCTAGTGCACGATCATCTGGTGAAAGATCAATTATTCTTTCCCAGACCATATTCCCCATAGTATTTACTTTAAATACATGAATATCATTATTTCCAGCGCCAAATAACGTTCCGGCGCAAATGTATCCGCCACCTGCTGATGGCAACGTTTCGATTGAATAATGATTATAGTCGAAATTGGGATTTGCTATTGTAGTTTGAAAGGCTTGTCCAAAACCTGTACTGCCATAAATCAATGACAATAGCAAGATCCATAAAGATTTTTTTGTGTTCATAAGAATAAATTTTTCTCGCCTACTCTTTTTGGGATTTTCGGCTTACTCCGGGTTAATAAAGCGTTGCAACTAAAACTGTTCGCAAGTTCGGAATAAGTGCTCCTAAAACATGAAACACACGTCATTACATTAGCAACATATGTCACTCATATTTCTTTTTTTTATAATAAAATATGCAGTATTATCAGTAGATAGAAAGGCTATTTCAGTTTATGAAACAGATATCATTACTTTAAGAAGAACAACTTAAATGGCTTTTTACTGGTTTCGCTTTCGATACTCGGTTGGGGTACAATTATAACGTCTTTTAAAAGCTTTATTAAATGCTTGAGGACTGTTAAAACCAACATCCATATAAATATGAGTAATGCTAATATTAGAACCTAAGAGTAAGCGAATTGCTTTTTCTAACCTAAAATTTTTAATGTACTCAGCGGTTGTTTGATTCGTGAATGCTTTGATTTTGTTGTGAACACTATTACGGTTTAATGCTAATTCTTTACAAAAGTCGATTACAGCAAAGTCTCCATCAGCATAGTGCTTTTCAAGTATTGTTATGGCTTTCTCAAGAAACTCTGCGTCTAAAGGGGTGCATTTAATGTCTCTCGCTTGTAAAAATGGGTTTTCAGTAAATAATTTCTGCAATTTTTCACGTTGTCTAAGAATATTAAATATTCGCGCTTTCAGCTCATTTGCATCAAATGGTTTATTGATATAGTCGTCAGCATTTTGATCAAAGCCCGTTATTCTGCTTTCAATATCCGCCTTTGCAGTAAGCAATACAACAGGAATATGACTGGTAATGATATTCGACTTTAAAGAAGTGAGCAATTCAATACCATCCTTTTTCGGCATCATGATATCACTCAGTATTAAATCAGGTTGCAGATCTAATGCAAGCTCTTCTCCTTCCATACCGTCCATTGCTATTGATAGATCAAAGTCAGAACTGAGTATACGCTGCAGTAAATCCATCATTTCATTATTATCCTCTACAATAAGAATTTTGGCCCTTTTAGCTTTTCCCTCATTCTTCTCCAATTCACTTTTGTTTGAAATAGACAATTCACTATCTTTTCTATTCTCTGAAGTATCGTCCTTTTTATGAACACTAAATTGTCCCGGAATAGTAACATCAAAAATCACACCTTCACTTCCATTATTTTTTGCAATAATTTCTCCTTCATGTAATTCAATAATTTGTTGACTTACGGAAAGACCTATCCCATTTCCAACATAATTGGCTGATCTCCCACGGAAGTGTCTATCAAAAATCAACTTTAATTCATGCGCTGGAATTGTTTCCCCTGTATTATGCACCGCAATTAATAAAGCATCTCCTTCGCGCCGCACATAACAAGCAACTTCTCCATTTTCAGAAGTGTGAGCTAATGCATTTTTCAAGAGGTTATTGATAACAATTTTCAATCTGTTTTCATCTGCAATAAAATCTTGATCCGAAACATTATTCTCAACTATGAAGTGAATATTTTTCTCTCGGAATGCAAATGAGAAATTCGTTTTTACTTGCAAAAAAAACTTTTCAAGATGAAAAGGGGATTTATGTAAGGACACCGTTCCTGTTTCAATTTTGGCAAGGTCCAATAATTCATCCACCATTTTTAATAGCTGATTCGTATTTTTCAATACGGAATTAAATACTACTTTATCCGCATCATTAGCCTTTGCTAATTGGTTTTTAATTGGGACCTGAATTAATGTAAGTGGTGTTCTAAATTCATGCGAAACATTTGCAAATATGGTGTTTTTAACCTCAGCCAATTCTGCTTTTTGTTTGGTTTGGGTATGTTCAAGCTCAAGTTCAATTCTTTTCGCTTTCATTTCCAAAACATCTTTTTCTTTTTTGTTTTTAAACCTACGAAACAGTAAATAACCTACCACACCAACAAAAATGACAATGAATACTAATATTGAAATGTACAATTGTCTCAATTTTAATTTAGTGGACTGTTTGTTCAATCTTAAATCAGAGAGTTCCTTTTGTTGTTGTAAATCTTTGATCTCCGTCTCTTTTAATGATATTTCGTATTCAGATTGGATTTTAACAATATTGTCCTCTACATCACTAACACTTAAACTATCTTCTATTGTTTTGAAAATGGTAAATGATGACAATGCTTTTTCAAACTGTCCATTTTCCCGATAAGCTTCACTAAGTTCTGAATAGGTATACATTCGTTCTTCATTATACTGTCCTTTTTGAGTGAATTTCAAATGTTCTTCAAAAGCATTAATAGCTTCTTTATACTTTCCTTGTCGCGTATTAATTCTTCCTTTTACTCTTAGATAATTAGAGTTTTCTATGAAAACATCAGGTACATAAGATTCAATTAACCCTTCAAAATGAGTAATTGCCATCTCTTCATTCTCTTCAGCCAAGTATGACTCCACTATTACTAAATCTGTAGCCATTCGTAACTTCTGAGTGTTGTAATCTTCGATTGCCAATTCAAGATATTTCCTCGACATTTCATATTGCTCAAGATTGCCGTACAAAACTGCCATATCATAATACACATTTGCGCGCATTCCGATCTTTGCTTCATCAATTAATGCCGTATCCACCCACTCCAATGTTTCTATATAAGCCTCTTCTGCTTTGTCATAATCTTCAGTGATTATATATAGTCCTGCAAGCATTCTTTTAGCAGAATAAAACGTATGTTTTTCATCAACATCTTCTGCAATTCTTATTGTTTCCACAAGAACTTTAGCGGCAGGCTCATACTCTTCTAACCTAACATATAAATTACCAATCATGCTTAAATTCTGGCATTTCTCTCTTTGCCAACCTAACTCGTCATTCAAAAGATTAGATTCATAATAACACTCTAAAGCAGGTTGTATACTATCTGCCCTAGAGTATGCATATGCTAATGTTTTTAACCCCACCGTTTCTTGAGCTTTACTTCCTAACTCTCTCGAAACATTGGTAATTTCCTGACAATAATAAATACTTGAATCAAGGTTTTGCAAAACTAAATGCCCATATAATTGACACCAAAGCGCTGTTAGCATCCCTGTTTTATTTCCCCATTTGCGACATTTTTCATATGCTTCTTGCGAATACTGGAATGCCTCTTGTGTACCAATCCTTGACATCATTTTATATTGAGTTCCACTCATCATTCGCACAGAATCATTCGATAAATTAAAATAGTGTATAGCAGAATCAAGACTTCCTGGATATTCATTATCAACCAATAAAGATGGCTTGTGCCTTTCCATTTCAAACCAACATGCCCCAAGTAATTTAGCACTTCCTATTTTACGCGCTCGGTCAAGAATAGCTCTAGCTCTTTTACGAGCCAACTCTGTCCCCTCTAGCGTGTTTAAACAACGCGTGTGTAATAGGTCACAATGAATCGCGTCAATTTCATACCCATTTTCAGAAAACCATTTGGAACATGCCTCAAGCATAGATTTTACTGTATTAACATTTCCCGTTTCGTGTATAACGTCAGCTTCAATAAAATAGCTTTTACAATATCCCCAGCGATAACCATTCACAAGCGCCTCTCTTCGTGCTAATTTTGTATAAATTAATGCGGTATCTAAATTAAAGGGCTGTTGAGCATTGGCTAGGTCCAAAATGGTGTTGATATGTTCAATTCCATGCTGCGTTGTAGCAATTTCTTTCATACTATCAATATGAGCACGAGTATAGTATTGACTGATAGAATTAAGTGACACTATCAACAAAAGTAGAGAGAGAATCTTTTTAATCATGTTATAACAAATTGGGTTCAAGAAGTGGTAAGCAAACTATTTTTCCTAAGGAGTATAATTTCCTCTAACAAAAATATTAATTGCATTTAAAAACATTCATGATGCTTAACTATGATAACGCGAAAATATGGAAAAAGTAATGGTATTCTGTCGATTATTTCACCTCAGCAGTGACAGAAATTTCTTTTTGTTGGTTTTCAATATTGGCTTTAATCACCAATTTACGAACGGACAACCCATTTAGGTTTTTGGTATTCAAAATAACAGATACTTTCCCTTCCTCTCCTGGTTCAAGTTCGGTTTTATCCAATTCATACGACAAACAATCACATTCTAATTCAACACCTTCAATAATCAATTTTTGCTCTCCTGTATTTTTAAATGTAAAAGTGTGTTTTAAAGTGTCTCCCTTAGTAACGTCTCCAAAATCATGGATTTGACTGTTGAACTTCATTTCTGCATAGGTTGTATCTTGCTTTGCAAAGCTCACACTTTGAATTTCAATTTTTCTTTCTAACGCAGCTTTACGGCTGTATACTGAGTTCTTTTTATCATTGACATTATCACTTATCAGTGTGTTAGCGGTGTATTCTCCAAACGGAATTTGAACGAATGTAAGATCACCTCCATTTGTTGCATTATGATCTAAATATGGGGCAAATACACCATCATCATATTTATAGAGATAATTAATTAAGCTTGAAATTCTACGCTTCGTAAGGTTTACATTATAATCTGTCTTAGCCAGTGGGCTTGCAAAACCTTTTACTGTCACTTCAATTGCGTATCCTTTATCTAATTCTATTTTTAGTAACCGTGTAAACTCTTCTAAATCTGCCACACCTTGACGCACAAATTCTAAAAAGAAATCATCAATATCTTCTTTCGCTTCCTCGGCTTTATCACCTGACAAACCTTGTGCATATTCTCTTTTATACTTCTCCTCCAATCCCACGTAATCATCATATGATTCAAGGTAGGTTAATTTAGTTGTTGTATCTCTAGTTCGAGGATTCGGTTCATCATTATGAAAGTATAAGGTTACTGGCAGTTTTTTATTTAAATCTGTTAATGATTCAAAACGCGTTGGAGGTTCAAGAATTGGTAAATGCGCAGCGAAAATATCATTACAACACGTTGGGTTTTTCGCATAATTTACGCCCACACGATTAGTTGAATAATAGAAACGCTCTTTCTTTTGGTCAATTATAAAATAAGTATCGTTTTGTGAAGAATTAACGGGAATCCCCATGTTTTTAGGATTCATAAAGCGCATTTCTTGATTCTCAGCCCAGAAAATATCCTGCCCTCCAAATCCTTGAAACCAAGAAGAGCTAAAGTATAACCTGTTCTGCAGTGTATCATAAAATGGAGTAATATCATCATCCAAACTATTTACTCCTCTACCCGCATTTCTTGGCTTACCGTATTTATTTCCAGCCGTAACAGTGCTATACCAAATATCTAATCCTCCAACTGATTTTTCTCGATTTGAAACAAAAAACAAATACTCTTTCCCGTTAATTGAAGTGCTATGCGGCATAGTAGTAACAACCCCTGGGGCATTAATGATTTCACCCAAACTATCAACATCTGTTATTCTTCCATCTTTTACTTTACCTACATATATTTTACACTCAAAATTTTGATTACATCTTGAAAAATAAAACCTTTTTTTATCCGGACTAAATGAACCATTAGCACCATTAGTCCCTTTTTCTTTAACACCTTTTAGCAAACCTACATTATTGAATGTACTGTCTTCCTGGTCTGCTGTATAAATTTGCAACGAATACTCCTTGGTAAGCACCTCCTCATTATAGTTAATAGAATCTGCCTTGAGAGAAGTAAACCAAAGTTGATTATTATAAATAACTGGAGCAAGTTCAGCGTCTTTTGAATTAACTGGAGCAGGCAGTGGTTTGGTCAAGTAGTCGGTTGTATCATTCACGGCTTTAATTGCCCATAAACAGCTTTTTATACTTTGCTGCGACTTTTTATATTCATACCCTTTTTTCTTTTTTTTAAAGACTTTTTTTGTGAGTTTCCAATGTTCTAATGAAGACTGATATTTGCCATTGTATTGCTCCATTGTTGCCAACCAAAAAATACTGCGAGGATAAATAAGCCCATTCTCTTTTGCATAGACACGTGCATAATAATACTCGGCCTTTTTATAATCCTTATACTTCCGTTGTGCCTCTGCAAATTTCCAAAGTACCTCAACTGAATTTGAATCAATATCCATGGCACGTTCATAATATTTGATGGCATAATAGTAATCACCTTCAACTATTTTTTCATCTGCAAATTCCATCATTTGCGTAAATGATTGTGCCGTGCAAAATTGAGGCGCTAGGTTTGTTAAGACAAAACCTAATAATAATTTTAACGCAAAGTGTTTACTTGATTTGATTATGGCCATATTTACAAATAGTCGGGACAAATTCTATGCTGGATATCCTTAGGTTTAAAGAGATGTAAAATATACTGTACTGAAAATTCTAGTCCTCCACGAACATTACTTGCTGGGGCCAATTGAGATACGTTTACATCATAACTAATCCCGGCTGTCCACTCATTATAATAAGCACCTGCAGTAATATAAACCGCATCCTTATTTCTGAACCAAAGACCTGCATATGGAGCGATAAACTCGCCTTTTTTATCTTTATAGAGATAGCGCACATTTGATCCAAATACTAATTCTTTATATTTCCCTTGGAACTGCATAAAAACACCTGGCTGCAAGTCCCACTCAAAGTTTAATTTATAAAGAGCTTTTGCATGAATAACAACTCGCTTATCACGTTTTATAAGTTCATTACCATAAAAACTTTGCTTGGCTTGCGGTAAATTAAACCACCCAATTCCTGCAGTTATTTTCTTACGTGCTTCAGGCTGATACGTATAAATTGCTCCTATTGAAAAATTAAGTCCTGTTCTGCTTGTTGTGGTTAATGACTCCATAGTGGGCAAGTCTGGATCATAGTAAAACCCGTTAAATTGATTGTCGAAGTTGAGTTGCGAAAAATCGATCCGTTTATGATTAAAACCTATTTGTAAGCCCGGAGTTATCGAATGTGTCGAGTCTAAATCTAAAAAACGCTGATAACTACTCGACAAATTCATTTCAACTGTACGATAATTACCGTCACCTGCCGCATCATGAAATATATTAACCGCATGAAACAAGCCTGGTAAAATCAATCCCTCTCTATTTTCAGCGGAAAGTGCCAAGGTATTGAAAGGACGAGAAACAGCTCGCCATTGACTACGTTGATTGGCAGTAAATCTCCAATCACCCTCAAAATTTCCTGTAAGCGCTGGGTTTAAATAAACAGGATTCATGTAAAACTGTGAAAAGTGAATATCCTGTGCCTTTGATGAAAGACCAAGACTAATGAACAATATGAATAGTAATCCTTTCACTTTTTTATTTCAATACAGTTACATTTCCTTTTATCAAATTCTCTTGCCCGTCAAAACAAACAACTTGCAAATGATAGACATACACATCTGGATCGACAGGTTTCCCTTTATAAGTTCCATCCCATCCAACAGATTGATCATTCGTTTCAAACACTAACTCTCCCCAACGATCAAAAACCTTAAATTGAATTTCCTCTAAATTTAAACCTCTTACGAATAGTTCGTCATTATTATTGTCTCCATTAGGTGAAAAGGCATTTGGCACAAAAATATAAACCTCACCACACACATATTCATAGGTTTTCACAGTTACCTCAGCGCTTGTATTACAAACGCCGTCTGTCATTAAAACGGTATAGGTTCTTGTTTCATTTAATGTTACATCTGTGACTCTTGAAGTTGGATTTTCAACACCTGTGGATGGCACCCACAAATAATCAAAACCAGTTGGGAAAGCCTCCAAGGTTGATGTACCTCCTTCTGGAATCAAATCAGGTGTAGCAGTTGCGTATATACTCGCAGGGTCTAGTTCTCTCACTTCCACCCAAACAGAATCATATATAGTGCAGCCTAAATCTGTTACGGCGGTTAAATAAAAATACATTGAGCTTGGAGGAGCCGCAGAAGCATAACCTCCAGATTCGGCTATTATATAAGCATCTGGCGCCCAATCAAAATCCATTTCAACCTCAGGAATTAAATTTTCTGCATATAATTGAACCGTATCTCCCAAACATATGGTCGTATCACTTAAAACATCAATTGCACCGCTCACAAAAGTTACGGTAACAGAATCCACCAGATCGCAGAGTTCCCACCCATTTGAGACTTTGACGTAATAAGTTGTAGTTGTGATAGGACTAACAGTAATCATTGAATCCATATCATGGTCATTGAGCATAGTTCCAAAATCTGGATCTTCAGACCAAATAAATGAAGTTGCCGCACCAAAAGAATTGGCCCAAATATCATAAGTAAATTCATCACAAACAATCGTGTCATTTGACACTAATAATTCTAATTCAGGATATACAGTAATTACCTTTTTTGCAGTATCTGTTAATCCACAAATGGTGTCTTCAATTGTTAATATTACTTCGTAAGTCCCAGGTTCAGTGAAAAGCACTACAGGGCTAGCTCCATCCTCTATAATTTCACTTCCTGGCCCAAATTCCCAGTCAAAATTAACAGTATCGTTACTTTCGTTTTCAAAAGTTAATGTTAGTGGTGCACAACCTTCAAGCAAAGCCACTTCAAAATTAGCCACTGGAACAATTTCAAAATCGAACTTATAAAGTACATTATTACACCTTGAGCTTAAATTAACTTCTGACCAAGCACCTGGTGTTGATGGAAAATCACTGAAACCACCGCATCCACCACAAACAGATTGATAAACAACTCCGTATTTATCAAATCGAGAAGTCCCGCCATCTACATGCGCTTGAGAATCATCCCCGCCCATATATGTTCCATATAAAAGGGATTCAACATTCCTTTCTAATACAATCATATAAAAATTAAAACCGTCACCTGCGTCGTCGTCAAAAGCATCATCAGATGTTGGCATGCCGTCGGTAGGAGCACCGCCGGGTAAAATATTTCCGCCCCAACCAGAAACGTATACATTTCCACAAAAATCAACTAAAAAAGCCGAGGGAGAAATATCAGTTGTACTGGAGCCATTGCCAAATACAGTAGTATAATCAGTTGCGTCTAAATCTGGATTTAATTTCCAAATAAATTGAGAACTTCCAGGATTTGAGTATGCTCCTGGACTAGTAGGCATTGCTCCTAAACTTTGCCCAACAATATAAATATTGTCCCAACGATCTACCTCAACAAAAAATACTTGGTCATATAACGAGGTTCCAACATAAGTGGCCTGAATAATCGCATCACCATCTTCGTTAATTTTCGCAACATAACCATCAGCCTTTCCTCCGCTTGCCGAAGGTTGAATTCCTCCGACTGTTCCATTCAAGTCGAACGAAGTAGTCCCTCCTGCAAAAATCACGTTATAACTTGAATCAATTTTCACTGAATAGCCAGCATCATTATTTGACCCACCATAGTAGCTTGACCATATTAATCCTGAAAAATCAGCCTCAATTTTAAACACAACAGCATCTTGATATCCACCATTGGTCATTTGAAAACCACTTTCAACAGGAAAATCATTCGACCAAGTACTTGAGGTTACTATAATATTATTTAGCGAATCCAACATGATTTCACCTCTAAATTGATCACCATAGTTAGTTGTCAATGAATCGTAATGTGCCGCTGAAGAATAATCAAACGAAGTTGTTTTAAAATTGACACCGTCATTTTTACTTCCTCCTACATAAGTTGATCCCATTAAATCTAATCCGTTAGAACTAAACTTTGCGACATAAATATCTGTTCCAGTCATTCCAAAATTAGTCCCATTATAAAGCACCGTAAAAGGATCTCCTCCACCAAACTCATCTTGGAAACCATCTTCAATTGGAAAATCTGTACTTGAAGTTGCACCATATAAATAAACGTTGTTATCACGATCGCAAATTAAACTATGCACCGTTTCCGTTCCTTGCGTATTATCTCCACCACCAATAAAATTGGTCCACAACATGGTCGTTCCATCCTCGCTGTATTTAGACACAAACACATCTGTAGTTGGTGAACCAACCAAAATCATAGTAATATTCGGTGTAGTATTCCATGCAGGTCCAGGAGTAGGATAAGTATTTCCATAGATTGTTCCGGCGCTATATCCTTTTCCATCATACGCATAGGTCGCAGTCATTCCAAAATTATCGGTTGTCGATCCACTATAGGTCGCAAATATTAATTCTGGATCAATGATTAGCTCTATATCTTTATCGTAATCACCAATTTCATAAGTAAGCACATCTTGATTTAAAACAAATGCACATTCAATCTCTACTATTTTACCGTTCTTAATTTGGTAGGCATAAGGCTTTTTTTCTTGAACCTCTCCTAAATCAGAAGTCACAATTAAGTTACCGTGCTTATTTAGTTTAATCCTTTCATGTCCCTCATATTTGATTTGAATTTGATCAGCATCCTTATTCGGTGCAACATGAAATTCATACTTTAAAGCACCTTCCTGCTCTAAAAACAATAAATCGATTCCATTATATAATTGGTGATAGGTAATATGATGATAGCCATAAACCTCAGAAGCCCAATGTTGCTCATTGTTTCCTAAAAAGTAATTGTTGTAATAAGAAGTTTGATATTTTTTAGTGGTTTCTACATTTAGATTTGCTCCTAAAAATGTTGCAGCAATAAGGTCTTGTTTAAATATCAATGAATCTCCTTTACCAAAAGAATGATCTGGGTTGGCATGAGAATGTTGTAATTCAGAATAATCCATAAAATGATAAAGAATCCTTCCTTGTTCTAACCAAATGCTTCCAGAAGGCAGCTTTGCACGATACAAAACCCCATTAGGCCATTGCCCCTTATTCTCAAAAAACTCATATTCACCCTGAGGTACATCTATCTCCTGTCCCCAACCGAGACCAGATATAAATACAATAAACACTAAAATTATTTGTTGTAAACGCACCATTATTGCAATTTAAGAAAATATATCGACTATCTGTACTTCAAATTAGACGAACTTTTGACCTCATAAGTTGACTCCTAGCAGAATATTTAACGTATTGAGAGTGTGAAATTTCCCTTTGTAGCGGAATGAATGTTAAATAGGATTCATTGATGAGATAAAATAATTTCTAAAAAAAAACTAAACCGACAGTTTCTATTCAATATTTATCTAAATTTGTCATCCTAATATAAGAATTAAACTATTCACCATGTCAGAAAAATATAGCGCTCAGATTAATGAGTTCATGGAAAAAGTAAAAATTTTAAACGGTCATGAGACTGAATTTTTACAAGCCGTTGAGGAAGTAGCGGAAGCTATTATCCCATTCATTGATGAAAATCCTAAGTACGCAGGAATCAACCTATTAGAAAGAATGGTTGAGCCAGAAAGAACTTTAATGTTCAGAGTACCTTGGTTAGATGATGCAGGTAACATCCAAGTAAACAGAGGATTTAGAGTTGAGTTTAACTCAGCAATTGGACCTTATAAAGGAGGATTAAGATTTCACCCATCAGTGAATTTATCTATCCTTAAATTTTTAGGATTTGAACAAGTATTTAAAAATTCATTGACAACACTTCCTATGGGTGGTGGTAAAGGTGGATCTGATTTCAATCCTAAAGGCAAGTCAGATAATGAAGTGATGAAATTTTGTCAATCATTCATGACTGAGTTACAAAGACATATTGGACCTGACACTGATGTTCCGGCTGGAGATATTGGAGTTGGTGGACGTGAGATCGGATACATGTTTGGTCAATACAAGCGTTTAAGAAATGAGTTTACTGGTGTTTTAACTGGTAAAGGAAGAAACTGGGGAGGATCATTGATTCGTCCAGAAGCTACAGGATACGGAACTGTATATTTTGCAGAAGAGATGTTCAAAGCGAATAATGACTCGATTCATGGTAAAACAGTTGCTGTTTCTGGATCTGGTAACGTTGCACAATATGCAATTGAAAAAATACTTCAATTGGGTGGTAAGGTTGTTACGGCTTCTGATTCTTCAGGATATATTTATGCTGAAAACGGAATCCATACTGAAAAGTTAGACTTTTTGAAGGAGTTGAAAAACGTTAAAAGAGGTCGTATCAAAGAAATGGCTGATAAATTTGATGATGTTCAATTTTTCGAAGGAGAACGTGTTTGGAATGCACCTTGTGATATTCAAGTTGCTCTTCCTTGTGCTACTCAAAACGAATTGAACGGAGAAGATGCTGGAAAACTTTTAGGAAAAGGGTTAATGTTGGTTGCAGAAGGAGCAAACATGCCTTCTACTCCTGAAGCTATTGAAGCGTTCCACAATGCAAAAATTGCTTTTGCACCTGGTAAAGCGTCAAACGCTGGTGGTGTTGCAACTTCAGGTTTAGAAATGTCTCAAAACTCTTTACGTCTTTCTTGGACAAGAGAAGAGGTTGACGAGAAATTGCATAACATTATGATTTCTATCCACGAAGCATGTGTTGAATATGGTACTGAAGGTAATTATGTTGACTACGTAAAAGGAGCTAACATTGCTGGATTTGTAAAAGTTGCCGATTCAATGATTGATCAAGGATTAGTTTAATCCTTCGCTTAGGCTTCGGATTATAAACTTTATTATAAAGAAAAACGGGAAGATTTTCATCTTCCCGTTTTTTATTTCCATCAATATGGTCCTTAATTAATGTTTACATTATTTGGACCTGTCCAAACAATGTGATTCATTGGGTCATTAGTATCCGTACAAGCAGGAGGTGTTCCCCATTCAGTTTCTGATCCTATAAATGTTGCGCCTACATAGAAAACTACACGCATTCCCACATGGCCTGGCGGAATTGTTACAGGAGTTGATCCTGGAGCAAATGTAATAGTCCCAATTGCAGTGGCAGTTGCACATGAAGTTCCATCCCAAGAATGAATGTGCAGTGTTATGGAGCTTCCTGTAGAATTGTGAACAGTTAATTGGCTAAATCCAAAATTAGCAATGGCTGCAAATAATGCAGTTAATAGTACTTTTTTAAACATAAGAATAGATTTTGATTAATAAGGCTTAAAATACCCTTATAAAAAACAGTATTCATACGTGTTTCACACTACTAAAATTCTAAATAACAAGACATTAAGCCGAGTATTAAATACGGATAAGAATAAAGAAACCACCTCAACTTATTATTCATCAGTTTTGATTCCAGTAAAATTATTTGAAATGTAATATGGATATGCCCCTTCATAAGTAGTAACTCCTACTGAAAAAGTAAGCTCATCATCTACAATTGAATAATTGAAATACTTACCTCCACCGCCATACGAACTGTAATTCACATCACCTCCGAATCCAATTTCATCTAAATAAACAACATGATTCGTATTATTATTTAAATAAATAAAATCTTCAGATCTTTCTATTTTCGCAGTAAAATCTATTGTTCCACCACTATAGGTAGCAGATTCGGAAGGCGTCCCGTCCACGAACTCATGCGCTGACTCTGCCCATTCAAGTACACCTACATACGTACCAGTATACTTTTTTTCCTTAATTTTTTTACAACTCCCCATTAAACATAAAAACGCAACAATAAACAAACTAGACTTCATACACTTTAGAACGTATAAATCATGTTTTCCGTTGGGTCTTATCGAGATCAAACACTACTCCCCTACATACTCATCTTCATACCAAGTACCTTCTTTATATGTATCGGTACTTGCATAATACCACTTTCCCTTCCCTTGGAAATATCCATCAAAAAATTCCCCTTCGTAATAATCACCGTTTTCAAAAATATACTTCCCCTCACCATGCAATTGACTATTTTCAAACTCTCCTTCATAAGAATCTCCATTATAATAGACTTGAATTCCATTTCCATTTTTTTCATCCTCTAACCACTCTCCTTCATAGGTTGTCAAATCATCATATTGATAAAACCCTTGGCCTGAGCGTTGGTCATTGATATACCCTCCCTCATACCACTCAGAATCACTATATATCATTTTTCCCTCTCCTTGAAACTTAGCATCTTCAAGCTCTCCTTCATAATAATTTGTTTGCGAAAAATAAAACTTACCTATCCCATTTGGCACACCATCAATCACTGGCCCATCATAGACGTAATACGTTTCCCAATGTTCTGGTAAAAGATATTGAAGTTCATATTTAACTAATGTATGCATAGCTGCATTTTCGTCCACCTCTAAATAATCAGGTGCTGGGCTAAAGAAATAATCAATATCCTTTCCATGTAACTGGAAAATAGCATTTGGCTTTACCATAAAAACCATATCTATTAATTCTTGATTTTCTCCAGACCTTCCTTCTGTATAGTCTGCTCGAATGATTATACAAGTATCTTTAGAGTCGTTAATAACTACATCTCCAAAATCTAATTTAGGGATAGATTCAGTAGTTCCATCTTTGAATTCATAATCAGCTGAACCTAACATTGAATATTGCTTGCTATTATCATCTTCAATAACAATTACAACAGTTCTATAAGAATAGACAATTGTCACAATCATCAATGCTGTAAAGAGGCCACCCCCTATACTAATTCCAGGTGACAGTTCTTTTTTATTGTTAAGAAACCAATAAATTGAACCACTGATTGTCACTACAATAATTCCAATAATAAAAAGAAAACCGATTGAACTAAACAACATAATTTTTGATTTTAAAAACAAACCTAAGAAAATTTATAGAATTAACTTTCATTCAATTATTTACAAAAAAAAGGCTGGCATGCAAACGCATACCAGCCAACACTAAATTAAATTATCTGACTTAAATATCCCAATCAACTTTTCCAAAAATTGTTGCAGAAGGAGTATTTGAATTCAAGTTCAACTCTTTTTGCGGATAAGGATATCTGCGCGGAATTGTACTCCCTGTATTTGGCGTTAAAGTTGGAAAGCTTGTTCTTCTCCAATCATTAAACAACTCTGGGTCTTGAAACAAAGCAATATACTTTTGATTCATGATATGCTCTAAAGTTAAAGAACCCGCTCCAGGATCAACCTCCATTTGAGCTAGATAAGTTGCAGCACTATCAGCATACCCCACAGAACTGAAAGACAAATTAATTGCCTCTAAATATAATGGATGCGCAGCACTTGCTCCAGAAGTTTGGAATGTACACTCGGCCTCAATGAATTTTTGCTCCACTAAGGTTCCAAGATATACTGATCGATCAGAAGTAATGAACGGATGTGCATCATCAAAAGCATGATCATATAAATGTCTTCTCGGATCATTTAAATCTGTGATTAACTCTTGTAATTTACTTCCAATAGCACAATCTCCACGTTGCTCATTAAATTGAAACGCCGGGTTAGCATTACCGCCACCTGGAAAAGGAAATGCACAATCGGCAGTTAAGCCACCTGCTGCAATTGAGTTTAATGCGCTTGAATAATTACCCGCATCCATTTTTGCTCTATGCAAATATGCTCTGGCCTCTACAAAGTTTGCAAAACCAATCCAACTTGCAATGTCACCCGCATAAATTTGATCTTCTCCTCCGGGTACAACAGGACCGCCATCAGCTTCGTTTAAATTTGTTTTTGCCGAAGCTAACAAATCAAAAACGGTTTGATATAAATCTGTTTGCGAATCATAAGCAGGCTGTAATTGCTCTGCCCCCTGAAATGCATCAGAATAAGGCGCCTCATTCCAGTTATCAGTCAATAACAAGATTGTATAAGCTTGCAATACTTCTGCTACTCCAGTATAATGGCTCCACCCATCAGCTTCGGCAGCAGCCTTTAATTGCTTGAGCTCCATTAATACACCAGCGTATAGGTTATCACCCCAAAGGGTATTTACATCCTCACCAACTATGCCGTAATTTTGTAAAACAGCCCATTGTCTTGACACACCTGTTAATTGTTGTGTGAAAATTGATGAATGTCTGGAAAGGTCACCTCCATATGCATACGCAAGTGTACCTTCAACACCATTTAAAATCACATTTGGCGGCACCGTCAATGGTTGGTCAGGGTCTGTATTGATGTTTTCAAAGTGCTTTTTACACGAAGTAAAGATTAGCGCTAATCCAACGATAAATAATAAATTTTTCATCTTATCTCGTTTTAAAATTTAACATTAATCCCAAACGTTACTGAACGTGTGTTTGGCATATTAAAATAATCTAATCCTTGTCCATTACTAGAACTACCTAATAAGCTAGTTTCAGGATCAATACCTTCATAAGGGGTGAATAACAACAAGTTATTACCTGATAAAGTGAAGCGCACTTCGCTCAATGCGTTTCCAACTAATCGCTTAGCAGGAACATTATATGAAAGTGAAGCTGTTCTTAACCTGTAAGTACTTGCATCTTGGATAAAATGCTCAGCAACTGACCCGAATCCTCCTCCGTTATCAGTATACCAATCTTCATTCAATCCAACTTGAACATCATTCGTTCCAGAAGTAATAACATTTCCGTTAGCATCAATATGACCAGAAACACCTTCAAAAACAGTTGACCCTCCAGTTCCTGGAGCATCTCTATTTTCAGTAAGTTCACTCATACCAAAGAACGTTAAAGCTCCTTGTGTACCATTCCACATTTCTCCACCAACTTTCATATCAAACAAGAGCGAGAATGTGAAGTTTGAAACTTTTAAGTTGTTTGTGATTCCTAATAAGAAATCAGGATTTGGATTTCCGATTACTGCCAATTCTGGATCAGCTAATGGATAGCCATAAGTAAAACTTGTAGGATCATCATCAATCACCATATTACCTGCATCATCTCTCAAGAATACTCCTCCATAAATTTGACCAAATTCTTGACCAGGGATATGATAAACTCCTGTTCCTGTAAACCCTCCTAAAAACAACTGATCTAAACCGTCTGCTAATGAATTTACAATTGTTTTATACTTCGTAAAGTTTGCTCCAATTGTCCATTTCACATTTTTAGTTTGAACAGGTGTTCCTGAAATTGCTATATCAAATCCGTTAGTTGTTAAACTACCAGTATTCAAGAAAATATCTCCAAATCCAGTTGTTCCGGATACAGTAGCAGGTAAAATTGCGTCTTTTGTTTTTCGGTTGTAATAAGATATATCTATTGACAATCTTCTTTTCCAAAAATTAAGTGCTGTTCCTATTTCAAACTCATCAGAAGTTTCAGGCTTCAACAAAGGGTTACCTGCTAAATCATCTAATAAGTATCCTGTAGTTGAAATTCCATTTGTCCAACCATCACCAATATTATTTATACCAACAACTGGTGCATATGTAGTACCTGTTGCAAATGAATACGAAGGTCCTCTTGCCACTCTTGCCCACGAAGCTCTTAACTTTCCAAATGAAAATGCTGACGTATTTTTCAGCCCTAATAACTCAGAAAACACAAAACTTGTAGAAACTGAAGGATAAAAGAATCCAATATCAGACATTACAACTTCTTCACCTGGCACTAAGAATCTAGAATCATAATCCTGACGCCCAGTAACTGTGACAAATAAGAACTTTTTATATCCTAAATTTGCACTTGCGAATCCTGAAACTGAACGGTGTCTATCGATATTTTTAATTGAATTGATTGTTCCGGCATTTGATAAATGCGAGAAACCAATGAATCCGAAATCGGTACCTTCAGTATATAGGTTGTTGTTGTTATATGAAAAAGCATTGAATCCAGCTTGATAATCTAAATCAAAGTTTCCATCCTTGTCAAGGAATGTGCGGCCTGAAAACAATAAGTAAGCATCTGTTTGTAAAACATCATACGTTTCTTCAATAATTTTTCCAGCTGGATTTTGTCTTGAATTTATTGCATAAAGCTGCTGACGTCTATCTGTATAGGTGTCTAAACCAACATTTGTGCTCACAGTTAAATAATCTGAGAACTTATATGACGTTTGAAAATTACCTAAGAAACGATTAACCTTATCTGTAAACGGGTTATTGTTAACTGTCCACCAAGGGTTATCATATCCACCTCCACCACGGAAATTTCTTTGAGAACCATCACTTAATGTATATACAGTTGGATCATTTACAGGATCATCACTGCCATTTGCATTGTCAAACGTAATCGGTGTTCTTAATAAACCGAGCATTACACCTGACAAGTTTGAACCTTGCTGAATTCTAACACCGCCTGAATTAATATAATTAGCGCTTGTTACAATATTCAATTTATTATCCATTAATTTGATTCCTGAAACTAAGCTTACATTAGTTTTTCCGAATGTATTATTTGGCACAATTCCACTTTCTCGAGTATCAGATACCGACAACCTAAACGTTGCCATATCATTTCCTCCTGAAATGGATACATTGTTACGTGAGGTAACACGTGTGCGGAAGAAATTATTTAAATTATCATATGGAGTAACTGGTGTACCTCCTGGTAAATCTGACTTTAATACAATGTTTCCATTTTTATCATAATCATAGTTTGATTCACCGTCCCACACTAAATCTGTATAGGCTGGTCCCCAACTTGTTAGCCAACCTGTTTCAGGTGCCAAATATTCTGGAGTAACACCATCTACACTATACCAAGCAGACCCCTGAGAGTAAGTGCTTTGTAAAGCAGGCAAACGATTTACTTGAGAAAGAGAAAGTGATGATCCTGCAGAAACTGTTAAGCCTCCATTTGGACTCGCTTGACCTTTTTTAGTTGTAATCAAAATTACACCGTTTGCACCGTCAATCCCGTAAAGTGCGGTAGCCGCACCACCTTTTAAGACAGTCACCGACTCAATATCGTCCGGGCTTAAATCTATCCCACGATTTGAATTTGCTACACCATCTGTGGCGTTACCTTTGTTTTCGGAATTTAGTTGGTCATTATTAATTTTAACCCCATCAATAACAAAGAGCGCCTCATTGTCCCCTGTTAATGAAGTAAACCCTCTCAAGACAACTCGAGATGACCCACCTGCCGTACCAGCCGATTGGGTGACATTTGCTCCAGCCACATTACCGGCTAAGGCATTCACCAAGTTCGTTTGATTCGCATTTCTAATATCCTCTCCTGAAACCTCACTCACTGCATATCCAATCGATTTTTCATCTCGTTTAATTCCGAGAGCTGTTACGACCACCTCATCCAGTATACTGAGTGGTTCCATTACAACATCAATTGTTCCACCTGATCCAATCTGTTTGAAGACGGGCTCCATACCAACAAATGAAAACTTTAAGGAATCTGCACCATCAGGTACTTCTAACTCATACCTTCCAAGCCCGTCGGTAAAGGTACCAGTGGATGAACCGACAATTTTGATTACGACACCGACTATTCCTGTGTCGTCTTCTGAGGAACTTACCGTTCCTGAGATTTTTCGTTGTCCATAGACAACCATTTGCATTGCAACAAAGCAACACATCAAAAGAAATTTTCTTTTCATGGGTTTAAATTTTAATTAAACAAAATGTTAGGACAAAATTGCTGTTTTATGTAAGCGTAAACACGTATGCAATTTGCCTCTATACATTAATTAAGTTAATGATTTATACCATAGAATTGTAAAAACACGAATGGATTCTACTAACAGTCAACACAATAGAGAATTCATCATTTAGGAACAAACCTAAGTGATTTGGGAGCTTCGGCATTTATTATGCGTGCAGAGTAATGCTGAAAAAAAAATTTTAAAAGAGTTAATAAATCCATTAAAAAGTCTTTTTTTGTTATTTTTTTATCTAAATGAAGTAAATTTTCCTTCAGATAAAAAAACAATTCAGCTGAATAGATTCTCCGTATTAATACGGAACGCCAAAAAGTGCCTTTTTACATGAAAATTTAATGGAAATTAGACTAAATATAATACCTTATTCTTCTGTAGAAAAAAGATATTTATTAGGGGTTGTGTGTTTTTCTTTAACTGCATACATGACTATTCCAGCAGTGTTTTTAACTCCTAATTTTGCCATAATATTTTTACGGTGAGTGTTTACAGTATGTTTACTTAAAAATAGCTTTTCACTAATTTCAACATTCGTATATCCTTCTGCAATTAAGGTAATAACCTCTATTTCTCTAACTGAAAGCACAACAGGCTCACAATTAAACTCGGCGTCACTCAACTCTTCAACATCAATTCCCTCCTTATGGATAGTTTCTAAAATTTGTCCACAGAAGAATTTTTTACCTAGATAGGTTTCATTAACCGAATCAAGTATCTCAGTAATACTACAGTCCTTTTTAACATGAGAACGAACACCGCTTTTCAGTGCATGGACTAATGTTTTACCTGATTGCATTGGTGTAATTGCGACAAATCGAATATCCTCACAAATAGAAAGCGCTTTAGGAATAACATCAATCGTAAAGCCTTCTCCCGTATAGTCAATCAGAACAACATCTGGTTTAAAAGACTTGATTTGACTCAATAAATCTTTTGCGTTAGACACCTCTCCAATAATTTGGACATTGGAATTTTTAAAGATGGTTCGTAAACCAATTCTTACTAATTCGTTTTCTTCGGCTAAGATTAAATTGATCACTATTTAGAATGATTATTAATAAGACAAAGATATAAAACTATCCTTAATTCTTGGTCATAATTGCGTCATTAAAATGTAAAAATTAAGCAGAAGATAATCTGTCTTATTCGCACCCTTAGATGTATGCGAATTTCAGCTATAATTGATCTTACTAAAATCTAAACCCTAACTTGCCTCCACCATAAAGATGATTCCCTTTATCGTAAGAATTTCGTTGATAAGCCACTTCAATTGACCACGCAAGTTTGTTCTTTTTAATTCTTTGAATACCGAATGGCACGTAGAGGTTATAATTTCGAATGTCATCACCTGTATATTCGAAACCGGAATAAACACCAATATAAGGGGTTAAATTAAGTGGTGTCTTACCAAAAAAGTGATATCTTCCGCCTGCAAAAAAACCAAGATCAGGTGTTAAATTTCTAGCTCCACCACCAATTTCTAAAGCAATTTTTGGTGTTAAAAAATAATCAAATGAAAGGCCAACGACCCCAACTGGTCCCCCGCCATAGATATTAAATCCAGCCGGGTATTGTACTCGGCGATTAAAGTTTAGTTTTTTTCTTTTCTTTAATATGTCCGACTCAATTGATACTGGCTCAACTGTATTTAATTCAATGGTATTTGAAAAAGATACACTTGCACTCATTAATACTATTGCTGCTAAAATCCGTTTCATGCCTTTAATTTACACTATCTAAAACAAAGAGCGTGCCGTGATAGCTTTTCGCTTGCGCTAATCCATGATTAACGGAGGTTTACTTAGACAATAAAGAATAGATTAATACCTTGAATATTTCCAAGAAAACTCACTAAAGAAAGAATGTATAATCAACTAATAATAAAGTGTCCGTAACTCTTAAAGCAAGCTTAGAATTTTAATGACACAGCCGCACTTGGCATAATTGGTAACTGATAAACTTTTTCGTTTGTTACACGATTTACATAGAAAATATTTTGGCGGCTATACATATTAGTTACACCAGTAATAATTTCCCATTTCATGTTTTTATATCTCTTAGATTCAATTGTTTTCTTCAAGTTCATATCAAAACGGTGATAAGTTGGTAGGCGCCCGTTATTTTGATTGTCGTATAAGAAAGTTAATTCAGATGCGTTACCAGTCACATAGTTCTCATCAATTGATCCGATTTGTGGCTCTTCATAAACACCAACCGTTTGTCTAAATGGTAGACCAGAACCTAAATTCCAACGAGCTGTTAATTCCCAATCGGCATTTTTACCAAATGTATAAGTTCCAATAAAGTTAATATTGTGACGTCTGTCAAATACTGGAGCGTAAGTCTCAAAACCATTCCATCTTGTTACTTTCCCTAGAGAGTAAACTCCCCATAAGTACAGTTTTTCAGAATTATATGTTAAAACGATATCTCCACCATATGCTTGACCGCTTTCAACAATAAAGTCCTTTTTAAACAAGTCATCAATTTGAGAGTTATCATCAGTATCTTCAAAAATCTTGTTTCGGTTAATATTAGTCATTTGCGTAAACCACTTGTAATAAGCCTCAATTTGCAATGAAACATTATCAGAAAGGTCAACCTCTGTTCCTCCAATGGCGTGCCACGCTTTTTGTAAACCGTTGTTTATAGGTCTTTCAGTTCCATCCTCAGTTACAAAATTAGATGGCAAGTTTTCAGGTGCTGTAATGAAACCATAGAAAAGGTTTACAACATCTTTATCTGAAGTTGTACTAGTGAAGTTTTGTGTATAATATCCACCCGCGGCTTTAACTCTTATAAAATCAGTTACGTTATACTTACCACTAAACCTAGGCTCTGCTGTAACTTGACCAACTGATGAATAACCTTGGAAGCGCATACTAGGCTCCAAAATTAAACGGCGATTGTTCGTTACATATCTATAGCTTATATAAGCTCCAGCTTCGTTCGTATTTGAGCTCACTTCAATTGGACGATTAACTTCGTTAAATGTGTTAAAATCTGTTCTGAAAAGGTTGAAACCAAATCCGTAATCCAATCTACTTTTACCTTCTAAATAGTACGTAAAATCAAAAGCCATTTCAGCTCCGAAAATACCACTTGTTCTATCTTGTAAGTTTTCTTCTTGTAATTTAATATCATAAGATGAAAAGTTCAAACGACCTTTCATAATCAACTCTGAATTTTGAGGAACAAAAATGAAGTTACTTCCTCCTCCAAAACTATTCCATTGCAAATTAGAAATTGCTTGGTAAGTTACTTGATCATTAAACGAGAAACCAAACAATGTTAGTTTATTTGAAGCATCTCCTTTAATTGAGATCTTTCCATATAAATCATAAAAATTAAAAGGTAATCCTTCTCCCTCATTAATATATGGATAAAGTGCTTTTGAAGTTTGCTCTAAAACCGAAGCTTTACCAGATAAAACAAATGAAACATTATTTGATCTAGAAATTGGTCCTTCTAACAATAAACTTGATGTGAATGGTGAAACACCAATTTTACCACCAAATCTTTTCGTATTTCCATCTCTATAAGTAATGTCCATAATAGAAGAAATACGTCCTCCGTACTTAGCATTATAACCACCAGTATAAATATCTGCTGAGCGAATTAAATCAGTCTCAAATACTGAGAAAAATCCAATAGAGTGAAACGGGTTATAAATGGTCATACCATCTAACAAAATTTTGTTTTGAATTGGCGTTCCCCCTCTTACATATACCTGTCCACCTTGATCTCCTGTACTTACAACACCTGGAACAGTTTGGAAATATCCTGCAATATCAGAAACACCACCAGTTACTGGTACACGTAAAATATCTTTTTGCGTAATTTTTACAACAGAAATTCCTGGATCAATTTTGCGCTCTTTGTCGCGCCAATCAACATTTACTTTAGTTAATGTTTTACCTGAAACAAGCTCAGCAGTAACATCAACAATTTCTCCAGCGATTACTTCAATTTCTTTTTTAAATTCTTCGTATTGTGCGGCTCTAATGATTAAGGTATAACTTCCAGCTGGAACTTTCGGGATTGAGAATAGTCCATCATCATCTGTTGAAGCAAATTTATCCGTACCCAAAAGAGCTACTTTAGCAAAAGGAACGGAGTTTCCATCCTCTCCGTTAGTTACAATTCCCCTAACGGTTCCTTGTGCATTGGCAAAGCCAGCTAAAAACATTAAAAAAACAAGAAGTAAACCTCTATTCATAAGATTCGATTTTAGAAAGCCAAATATAGCTAATTAATGGCTTTATGACATAAAATTGTGATTTCGCTTATCCAACTGTAGCAATCCATTGATAAGCTGCATTTTCAATGCAATAATTTGTAAACTAATTCTTTTAAAAGTTCGTTCTCAGGAACACCTGTATTATTGACACCTTTAGCCATAAGATCGTATTCACGCAGTAGACTGAAATTTCGAGAAATTACTTTTGCTGGATGTTTCCGCTTGTTTAACAGTAATTCTTTAGCTGGATATGGGTGAATTTTAAGCATAGTTGCTAATTGCCGAGGGTCTTCGGTTTTAGCGAAATGGGCTTTAAACAAACGTTGATATAGGTTGTGCAAATTTGCTAAAACTATAGTTATGTGAGTTGCTTTAGGATTTCTGCCAAAGTAACGCACAATTTTATTTGCTTTTAGCGTATCTTTTTCAAGGATGGCATTGACAAGCTCAAACACATTATAATCTTTACTTATTCCAATGTGTTTTTCAATGTGCTTCTCATTTATCTGTTCTCCTTTTGGGACTAAAATGAAAAGCTTCTCCAATTCATTTGATATTCGAGAAAGATCGTTTCCAATAAATTCTACCAAAAGGGCGGTTGCCTTTGCTGTAATTTGGTATTCTTTATCATTAATGTAATTGGTTATCCATCCTCCTAATTGATACTCTTTTACGCCTTGCGATTCAAATATAACAGCGTTCTTCTTTAAGATTTTATATACTCTTGAACGCTTATCAAATTTTTTGTATTTGTAAGCAAAAATCAACACAGTTGACTTTGAAGGCGATTCAAAATACTGCTCAAACACTTCCCATTGAGACGTTTTTTTATATTCGTGCGCCTCTTTTACAATCACCACTTGTTTATCACTCATCATTGGTAATCGCGTGGCGGCATCTAGCACATCAATCGGTTGCGTATCTTTAGCATAAACAATGGTTTGATTAAAATCACGTTCCCCTTCATCCAATATTGTTTCTGCTGCCAGATCTACAATTTGGTCAATATAAAAAGCCTCTTCACCATGCAAAAAGTACACAGTTTTCAAGTCTTTTTTCTTGATTTGGTTTATGATTTCATCAAAAGTCACTCAACTTATTTTTTACGGAAGAAAATTCGAATTGGAACTCCTTCAAAATTATAGTGTGCACGTAGTTTATTTTCTAAAAATCGTTTGTACGACTCAGGAATATACTGCGGTAAATTACAGAAAAATGCAAATGCTGGTGCATGCGTAGGCAACTGAGTTGCAAATTTTATTTTAATGTATTTCCCTTTTAAAGCAGGTGGCGGATTTTTTTCAATGATTGATAAACAGAAATTATTTAACTCTGAAGTTGGAATTTTTTGAACTCGATTTTCATAAACTTCCATTGCTTTTTCCAATGCTTTATGCAAACGTTGTTTCGTAATCGTTGAAGTAAATAAAATAGGCACATCTTTGAAAGGTGCTAATTGCTCACGAACACGATCTTCATACTCCTTAGTAGACATTGTATCCTTATCAGCAATTAAATCCCATTTATTGATTAGCACTACTACACCTTTTCTGTTTTTTTCAATAACATAGAAAATGTTCAAATCTTGCTTCTGAATTCCCTCAGTGGCATCTACCATAAAGATACAAACATCAGAATACTCAATGCTTCTTACCGAGCGGATAACCGAATAGAATTCAAGATCTTCATGCACCTTGCTTTTCTTTCGAATCCCGGCGGTATCAATCAATTTAAAATCAAATCCAAAAAGGTTAAATCGTGTATCAATTGAATCTCTTGTTGTACCTGATATTGGTGTAACAATATTTCGTTCTTCTCCTGTAATGGCGTTAATAAATGAAGATTTCCCCACATTTGGTTTACCAACTACTGCAATTCTAGGAATATCTGAGTCATCCTCCGGCGCCTCCTCTACAGTAAAGTTCGACACTAAACTATCTAACAAGTCTCCAGTTCCGGAACCGTTATTTGCTGAAATATTGAATATTTTCTCAACGCCTAATGAATAAAACTCAAATGCATCATTTGCACGTGCATTATTATCAACCTTATTCGCTACTAACAAAAATGGCTTTTTAGATTTGCGCAATAAATTCATTACTGACTCATCTAAATCAGTAATTCCAACGGTAACATCAACCACAAAAAGAATTACTCCAGCCTCTTCAATTGCTATTTCAACTTGCTTTCTAATCTCTTCTTCAAAGATATCGTCAGATCCTTGTACATATCCTCCAGTATCAATCACACTAAATTCAACTCCATTCCACTCAGAAGTACCGTAAATTCGATCTCTTGTTACACCACTAACCTCTTCAACAATGGCCGATCTTCCGCCAGTTAAACGATTAAAAAGCGTTGATTTCCCAACATTGGGTCTTCCTACTATTGCTACTATATTTGACATTTTATTCTTAGTCTTTAGTCTTGATTTCTTAGTCTTTAGCTTTTATTCTTGCATTACATTGATAATACGTCTAGAACATAATTGCTAATAACCGTACCCTTCTAATTTCCGGTCACTTTCGCGCCAATCTTTGTCCACTTTTACAAAAAGTTCTAAATGAACATGTTTATCAATAAACTTTTGAATATCCTTTCTGGCTGCTATTCCAACATGCTTAATCTTTTCACCTTGGTGACCAATAATAATTCCTTTTTGCGTTTTACGTTCCACATAAATTATGGCACGAATACGCACTATTTTTTCGTCTTCTTTATACTCTTCAATTTCAACTTGCGTTGCATATGGTATTTCCTTTTTATAATTTGTGAAGATTTTTTCACGAATCATTTCGCTTATAAAAAAGCGTAGAGGTCGATCTGTTAATGATTCTTTATCATAAAAAGGTGGGCTTTCAGGAATAAGTTCTAATATCCTTTCCCATATTGGTTCCATATTAAATCCCTCCAAGGCTGAAATTGGTAAAATTTCTGCTTTCGGCATCATCTCATGCCAATAGGCAATTTTATCTTCGATCTTTTGTTGATCGCCCTGATCAATTTTATTGATCAAAAGTAAGATAGGGATATTTGTTTTTTGTAAGCGTTCAAAAGTCGCTTTATGATTCAACCCTGTTTCATAAATGTCCGTTACAAAAAGAATTACATCTGCATCTTTCATAGCAGAATTCACAAACTGCATCATACTTTCATGCAATTTGTAATGTGGATCAAGCACACCTGGTGTGTCCGAAAAACACACTTGATAATCCTCATTATTTACAATCCCTAAAATTCTATGGCGCGTAGTTTGCGCCTTTGATGTAATGATGGAAAGTTTCTCTCCAACCAATTGATTCATCAAGGTTGATTTACCAACGTTGGGACTACCAATTATATTTACAAAACCTGATTTGTGACTCATTATTTTGCAAAGTTAGTAAATAGTACTAAGTATTCAGTACTTCATAATCAGTATTCAGCACTTAGAGTTAAGTAAAGAGTACTATTTCCTTTACAACTTGGCTTGAGCAATGCTTAAAACCAATTGGCTTTCGGGTTAAATATTTTATCTAATGCTTGATATAACTTTGGATGAGTACTTCGCATTTCGCTTGGACTTTCGAAATAAAATTCTCCAGTCGCTGCTAAGAACTCTGCAGGGTTTGCCTTTGCATAGTCTCTAATTGAACCGTGAGATTGCCCTATTTTATCTGATTTATCTTTAACTAACTGCAACCATGGTAATATATCCTCTTCATCCATTAACTCTTCCAAAACACCATCAACTAGTCCATCTTGCATATCCATTAAGTGAATAAATTCATGTATTGCAACATTTTTATTGTCATTATCAATATGAAAACCTTTGTACAAAGCCTTGCGAGATAGCCACAACTGTCCTTCCATTTCACCCCAACCAACTAATCCACTTGCCATTTTATCAGTTTCTGGAATTTTAAATCTTTCTGGAAAAACAACTATTTCCTCTAACTTAATATAATGCCATTTTTCTAATCTGAATGTTGGTATTACTGCTCCTGATGCAATCAGAATTCGATCAAGATCTGTAATCTCAGTGTCTGCCCCAGTAATTTTATAATTGAGTAAAAAAATGTGAATTTCTTTTTCAAAATCTTTGCGAACAACTGAAGATAAACGCTCGTAAAACGGAACTCGTTTTTCTAAGATGGCTCTCCATTGCTCAGGAAATTCTCTATCAGGCATTCTACGATAAACACGTTGTTGTTTTTTCATTCGCAGATAGGCAATCACCAACATACCCGCCAATAATATTCCGTAATACCAATAATCGTTCATAAGCTTTTGCAAGATAATTTTTTTCAATGATTTTCAATCATCAGTCTCTGATTTTGATTCTATAGAACAACAGTTATTATAAACAAGCTTTAGTTTTCACACGTGAAACCTCCATTAAACTTGCGTAAACAACAATCCAATACGACTATATATAATTAATAAGTTCAATTCTCTTACCCCAAGCTTTTTGAATCTTTAAATTTTAATTCCATAAAAAAACCACCAATTAATGTAACGAATACACAAAATAGCGATATACCAGCAGACTAAGGTTTACCAAAACACTTTTTCCACCCCTACTATGCGAGTGACCAAATCCCTCTATTATAAGTAACTATTAAAGTTTCACAACTGAGATAACATTGGAAAAACTCAACACTCACACCAACCTTTGTTAAAATTTAAACGTAATTAACAGAAATTAACCTACCCTTTCAGTGCTTACACTGAAAGTTGTTTTAGTAAAAATACTTAAAATTGCATGCGGTATTTACGCACATGAATTAACCCAAAATAATTTAGTATGGTTCGTATTGTTCTTTTGGATAGCAAAAAGCTATTCAGAGTTTCACTTAAAAGTTTAATTGGCTCCTTTGCAGAATGTAAAGTTGAGTTAGACATCTCATCATTAAAGGAGGTGCCCAAAGATTATTGTATAAAAAAAATACATCTGGTAATTGTTGACCCAGCCTCTATTAAAACAGGAGGGTTCCAAAAAGCACAAGCTTATTTTAAATATTCACGCTTTATTGTTCTAACAGACTCTATTGAACGTGAACAAGTTATACGGTATATGCAATTGGGAATATCAGGTTTCTTTTCAAAAGATGACTGTCCTTCGCAATTAGAAAAAGCGATTCAGGACATTTCAAACAATTATGATTTTGAAGAGGTCCGTTTAGGATCAGTTATTAGAGAGTCGTTAATCTCAGATGTTCGGCGCCTAGATCGTAAGAAAGTTACATTTACAGATAGAGAAATCCAAGTCTTAAAATTGGTTTGTTTAGAAAAAACAAATGCTGAAATATCGGACACATTAGGACTAAGTGTTAGAACTATTGAATCTCACCGCAGACGCATGATTGAGAAAACTGATTGTAGGAGTATAATTGGTGTAATCTTGAATGCAATAGAATTAAAGTGCGTCAACCTAAACGCCACCAACAATCAACGCCACCAGGCATCATAAATAGTTTAATAACAAATCATTAAAGTTGAATTCCCAGAATCTGGTAAAAAGTCAGTTCAGCTCATTTTAAAGTTCTTTGTTTCTTGGATTAAAAAGGTTGATTTTTTCAGTATTAAGTGTTTATACTGTTGAATCTTCTCAAATTATGACGTAATTTTGTAGCGTAAACCCATCTTATTGACATGTCAAAAAAAGTTATTCTTATTGATGATGATGAGCTTTTTAGAGCTGGTTTAACGCGACTGATAGATTCTTTTGAAAATTTTGAAGTCCGGTTAAGTATCAACTCTACTGAATTCACACAAATGGTAGAAGAAAAAAAGGATAGCTTAAGTTATAACTTAATCTTATTCTGTCCTCCGCCAAATACAACTCAAGGTTTTGGTATGTGCGAAGTTTGTGTGCGTTTTTTCTCGCCAAGCCCCGTTATGGTTATTTCGAATATTTATTCGAAAAACACTGTAATGAAGGCTATTGAATCAGGAATTTCGGCTTATTTCACTAAAGGTATTTCTCCATTTGAATTGGAAAGTATCATGAATGAGCTAACGGTTAACGAAAATTTTCCGGACATTAAAATGGAATTAAAGGTACGCCGAGTTCTTTCAACCGAAGAGTTAATGAATATTTCATTTACAGAGGCTGAAGAAGAGGTATTACGTTTAGTTTGTCAACAAAAAAGCAGCTCCGAAATTTCTTCTGACTTAGGCATTAGTGTCCGAACGGTTGAATCTCGAAAGCGTAATATGATGATGAAAACCCATAGTAAAAACATGATTGGCGTTGTTATGATTTTCATGCGCTCAGCTCATTTTCAAAATTCTGAAAGAATTCCTTTAGGCCCTTAAAGCCCCTATTCTTAATCCAAGTAAACAAAGCAAATTTAGTATTAACCGTTGCTTGACTTTATCAAGCACGAATTGATTAGATATGCGAATGTTTGCCCATAAACCAATTAAAAGGTTGCTATTACTGAGTGTTTTTATGCTCATTGGAAATACTTATGCGCAAAATCTAGCTGAATTGCGACATTTTACAACCGCGCAATACAAGATGGATTTCTACATCTCATCTGCCCAAAAGAAAATCAATTATACAGACACTTTATACTACCACTGGTTCAAATCTCAAAAATTACACATTACTCAAGGAGGATCTGCAGGGAATTTACTGCATGGGAATTTTCAAAAATTCCATGTAAATGGGCAATTAGCTGAACGCGGTGAATTTAAATATGGTTTAAAGGATGGAGAATGGCTGACTTGGTATGAATCAGGGGAACTAGAATCCAAACAAATTTATAAAAAAGGAGTGCTTAACGGATCTTTTAGCACCTACTCTAAAGATGGCGAAATAACAGAGGAAGGCAAATTTAAAAAGGGGCGAAAAAAACAAAAAAGACAGAAAAAAGATCAGCTCATTGAAGAAAAGGAAGAAGAAAAAGGAGAGGAAGAAGTACCATGGTACAAAAAAATATTCAAGATTGAGAAAAAGGAAAATCCCGAAAAAGAAGCAAAGCGCCTTGCAAGAAGAACACGCCGACAAGAACGGAAAATGGCGAAAGAACGTGAAGTAAATAATGATTAAACCAAAAAAAATACAAGCTTCTGCCATTTATTACGCCTTGTTTTTAAGTGTAATATTTGCGTTGATTTTGGGTGGATTCATTTTACTTTCTGGATTCAATCAAAACTTTGCAAGTCAAATGGATGTGGAAGAAATTTTAATCGACAATTCTCATTCAGGAATGGCCTATGCTCAGGTATATTTTAACGAATTGGAGAACAATAAACCTTCAACAATACGCCTTTACGACAAAGGGATTGACTCTGTTTCCATTCTAAAAAAAAACTGGGGAGCTTTTACAATATTACAATCCACAGCTATTCATAGAAACCGAGCACAATCAAAAATTGCAATGTTTGGTTCTGCCATTTCTCCCAATCAAACCAACCTCTATTTAACAGAAAATGGTCGACCAATTTCATTATGCGGAGATGCGCGAATAGAAGGTAAATGTTATCTGCCCAAAGCAGGATTAAAACGTGCTTATATTAATGGGCAAAACTACACCGGCGGTAAGTTGATTTATGGCACTACACAACCTGCTAAAAGACAATTACCAACCTTACAAACAGGTTTTATTGACGAGTTAGTTCAGACAAATGGTGACATTAACCAATGGGACGAAAATCAAGACTCTATCATTGTTTCTTTTAGCGACAATGGCATTCACTTTTTATCAGATCACTATATCAATATTCAAAACATGGTCATTAAAGGGCAGGTTATTATTGAGGCAAAAGATTCTGTTTTTATAGGCCGTAACGCCATTATTGAAAATGCGGTAATAAAAAGCAAAGTCATTTATATAGAAGCTGGATTTATAGGTACAGCACAATTGTTTGCTTCGGAACACATTATTTTAGAAGAGGATGTGACATTTAAGTACCCCAGTGTTTTGTGTTTAATCGAAGAGGATTTCCCTACGGATAAATCATCAGGAATTAACATTGGCACAGGAGGCCAGGTACTAGGGACGGTATTATTATTTAGCAAGAGCCCCAACTTTAGAAAACCTTTACAATTGACAGTTGAAAGCGAAGCTGAAATTGACGGACTAGCTTATTGTGCCGGAAAAACGCAACTGAAGGGCGTAATTAATGGCAGCCTATTTTCTGAAAAACTATTTCTTAAAACAGGTTCCTCGGCTTACGAAAACCACCTTTTAAATGGCAAAATATTGGACCAATTACCTGCAGAATTTGTGACTGCAAATTTATTGGCAGAGACTGAAATGCTACAACAAATTGCTTGGCTAGAATGAAATGGAAAATGCAACATATCGAGCCCAATAAATTACCTGCATTCACGCTTTTTGAATCAGTGATTGCTATTACAATCATCACTGTTTTGATTGGAATAGGCACCATGATTTACGGTAATTTAATGCATTCAGAAAAACCACTTTCTTATTATCAAGCTCAAGCGGAAATAGAATTAAAACTTCAAGAACTAAAAATGAACCAACTCTTTGTTCACCAAAGTTTTGACTATGAAAATTATGAAATTGAACAAAACATATCCTTCTACAAAGGGAATAAAAAACTTTACCTAGTTACATACACTGCGCGCACTGGGGGTAAAGAATTGCTCGTTGAAAACCATTTAATCCCGAACAATCTTAATGAATAAGCCCAATAAAATAGCAGCATTTACAATGGTTGACATTTTGACAGGAATGATCATTACAAGCATTATCATTTCTATGGTATTCTTCTTATTCACCAGTGTCAATAAACAGGTATACACCTATGGACAAGTGCGAAATGATTTGAATGCATTTTTATTAATGAAATCTGACTTAAAGCGACAATTTGAAAAAAATGAAAACGAAATAATTGGTATCCCTGGTGGAATTTCCATTATAGGTTCATCACTTGAGTTGAATTAGATAAAAGAGGGCAACCTCTTGATGAGAACAGAGAAAAATGGGAGAGATACCTTAACAACGTCATTAACGCAATTTGAACCTGTATTTGTTAAAAATCAAATAGGAAATCCAACTGAAAAAATTAGTGCACTTAATGTCTCCATTCTAATGGATGATCAAAAATTATCATGTTACCTCGTTCGCGAATATGGACCAATAGAAGCAATCAACAATAGCCTTTTACATGAGTTTTAAGCTAGAAACACATATCGAAACTAAAAAAGGCAAGGCAAACGAAAATAAGTCTGCAAACAAAAAAAAGGAGAACTTTTTCAATCGAGACATTCAACTCTTTGGCAACCGCTATGGCAACAAAAAGAAAGAACGTTTTTACATGGATTTGAGAACCCTTTTACAGGCAGGTGTCGATCTTAAATCTGCGCTTGAAATAATTATTGAAGAGCAAGAAAAAGAAGTAGACAAAGAAATGTATACGCAATTATACGAAGGAATCATTAAAGGAAAATCTTTATCACAAGGATTGAAAGACCTAGGGAAATTTTCAGAATACGAATATTTCAGTATTGAAATTGGCGAAGAGTCTAACCGCCTAAATGAAGTACTAGCCGAACTTATGCACTACTATGCAGATCAAGCTGCATTAAAAAAACAAATAACCTCTGTTTTATCCTATCCCCTATTTGTTTTTGCCATCACCATTGGACTTGTTTATTTCATGATGACTAGCGTTGTACCAATGTTTGCAGATGTATTTAAACAATTTGGAAGTGAATTGCCAAGCCTTACATTAAAGGTTATTTATTTGTCTGAAAACTTTCCTTTTTTCTTTTTGATTTTCGCAGTAAGTGTTACAGCTATTGTACTATTTGTGCGTTCGCAAAAAGAACAAGACTGGTTTCGCCGATCAACCTCTGGTTTCTTTCTGAAAATTCCTATGATAAAAAACTTAATAACGGTTATTTATCTTGCGCGATTCACCCAAGCCTTGCATCTATTATTAGCGGCTAAAACACCTTTAGTCAAATCACTTGAATTGACGCAAAAAATGGTAAAATTTTACCCGTTACAAATTGCAATCGAGCAAATCAAAGAAGACATTCGAAAAGGTAAAACTATGCATGAAGGCATGGCCGGTTTTTCAATTTTCCCAAAACGAATGCTATCACTAATTAAAGTTGGTGAACAAGTCAATCAACTTGAAAACATGTTAGGAAAATTAGCCCAACAATACAATGAAGAATTGAAATACCAAACCACAATTATTGGAAAAATAATGGAACCATTAATCCTTTTAATAATAGGAACTATAGTGGGAGTAATCTTGGTGGCAATGTACATGCCAATGTTTAACCTAAGTAATATTATGGCACAATGAAAACAAAAAATACAGAAATAGAAAAAGATACTTTAAATGGTCAAAAAAAGGGCTACCTCAATGCCTTTTCACTAGCAGAGTTAGTATTTGTATTAGGCATAATTGCCATTCTATACATGCTAGTTATGCCGAGTCAAGCTGGGGTGGTTGCGCAAGCCAAGTCTTTAGAAGCAAAATCGAATTTAAACCAAGTATATGCCTTGGAAAAAAATTACTTTTTCATGTACTCTAAATACTCAACCAGTTTAACTGATATCAACTTTGAGCAAAACCGCCTAGTAACTGAAAACGGCCAATCTAATTATCGCATTCAAATAATTGAAGCTTCTAACTCTGGCTTTGTTGCACAAGCAGAATCTGTAACAGATTTTGATGCAGATGGAGTCTTTAATGTTTGGACCATTAATCAGGATAAAGAACTTATTGAAACGGTGAAAGACTAATGATGGAAATTATTTCTCATATCGCCCTAGTTATTCTGCTAATTATAGCCTTTTTCCAAGATTGGAAATATCGCGCTATTAGCTGGACATTATTTCCACTGTTATTGATTGTTGCAAGCATCATATTTTGGAGTGCTGAATTATCAAAACTCACATTAGTATTTAATTTCGGTTTTTTAACAATTGTATTGGGTTGTTTATTCTTATATGTTTCTTTTAAAAGAGGAAAACTTACCAATATTTTCAAGGCAGACTTAGGCTTGGGAGATGTCCTATTTCTTATTGCTATTATTCCACTTTTCATGGATAGGAATTACATCCTTTTTTTCATCACAGGAATGATAATTTCAGGAATCACTCATCTCATTATTGCAGGAGGTAAAAAGAATGCAAAAATACCTTTAGCGGGTTATTTAGCCCTATACATAATTGGTTTGAAATCTTTTGAAACTATTGCAAATACTGACTTATTCTATACTGCTTTAATCTAATGATTGAAAATAAAGACATAGCAATTTCATTGGAGTTACAACAACTCATTAATGCTGACATGGCTTGGAATTATGGTATTATTCCTGCATCAAGTAATGAGGATACTATTCAATTTTACACCAGTCAAGAAACGTATACAGAATTAATTCAAGATGATTTGGAAATATTGATGGGTAAATCTGTTGAATTTATTGCGTTAGATCATATCGACTTCAGAAAAAATCTAGGAAAATATTACCGCAGATCAGGCAATAATTCAAGTAATAAAATTGCCACACATCAAGGAGATAAAGATGACTTTTTATTACAAATTATTCATGAGGCACGTAGCATAGGTAGTAGTGATATTCATATTGAGATATATGAAGAAGTAGCTCGAGTTCGAATTCGAATTGACGGACATTTGGTTGAGAAATACAAATTATCTAAAGAGGAATACCCTGAAATTGTAAACAAGGTTAAAATTAAGTCGAATTTAGATATCACTGAAAAACGACTCCCACAAGATGGAAGGTTGAGCTTTGCCGAATTTGACGTGCGTGTTTCAATCTTACCCACTTTGCATGGAGAAAAAATTGTATTGCGAATATTGGCTAGAGATGCTTCGCAAGTTGATTTAAACAAATTAGGGTTTGAGGCAAAAGAGAAGTTAGATTATTTGGAGGGTGTTAAACAACCCAATGGAATTGTTTTGATTAGCGGTCCAACAGGATCGGGAAAAACAACAACACTTTACGCAACACTTAAAATTTTAAATGAAGAAAAGCGGAATATTGTAACGGTTGAAGATCCAATT
>CAKZPK010000315.1 GCA_937139035.1 uncultured Crocinitomix sp.
CCTGTATCTTCATCTACAAAATCTTCTGTCCAACTACGTAGAACTCTTGCTGCCAACTTACGACCAATAGCCGCAGTCAAATCTGCTTCATTAACCTTTACTGCATCAGCTAAATCAAAAAGATCCAAAATAGCCCTATCGGTATCAAAACCAATTGCACGAAGTAAGGTAGTTACAGGGAATTTTTTCTTACGATCAATATATGCATACATTACAGTATTGATATCAGTCGCAAATTCCATCCAAGCTCCTTTGAAAGGAATCACTCTGGCAGAATAAATTTTTGTTCCGTTAGGGTGAAAACTTTGTCCGAAAAATACCCCAGGAGAACGGTGTAATTGGGAAACAATCACACGCTCTGCTCCATTGATAATGAAAGTACCTTTAGGAGTCATATATGGAATATTCCCTAAAAATACATCTTGAACAATTGTTTTAAAATCTACGTGTTCTTCATCATTACAAGAAAGACGCAACTTAGCTTTTAGAGGGACACTATAGGTCAAACCTCTATCCATACATTCTTCCATGGAGTACCTAGGCGGATCAATAAAATAGTCTAGAAAGACTAATTCAAAGATATTCCGCGCGTCTGTGATTGGAAAGTTTTCCGTGAAGACACGATATAACCCTTCCTTTTCTCGGTTCTCCGGAGTTGTTTCTAATTGAAAAAACTCTTGGAATGATTTTAATTGAATTTCAAGAAAATCTGGATATGGAGCAAAACGCTTAATTTTTGCGAAACTAATTCGCTTTGGGTGTTTACCACTAGATTGAACGGCACTGGTTGTCGTCATGAATTATCTCTTTATTTTGCTTGAATAATAAAGAATAACATAATTTGGGTCTATAAAACAAACAACATGATAGTTATAAGTGTAGGAAATTTAGTCCCTTAATCTTTTAATGTTAAAATATTGGTAGTCAAAATTTCATTCCATTATCCAATTAATCTGACTAAATAATATTATCCCCTTTATTAGTTATTTGCTATAATATTTTTGCTTGAATTGTATCATTTTTCGATTTCTTTCGTTTATATAAGTAATTAAATTAATTACAACTTAATTGAAATCAAAAACTCAATTCTATTCATTTTATTCTAAACAACGATTCACTAAAATTATTTACTTATTATAGTTTTGTCTGACAATGTAAAACAGTAATATAAAACAAAAAGTTCATTTTGCCAAAACAAATTATAAAAAACCTATATATATGGGTATAGGCTTAGCCACATTGCGGCTAAGCCTACCTATTATTAAGTATTGTATAAGATAATAATCTTTAACAAGTCATTTTTTTGTAAAATTACTTAATTGTGATAGAAGCACCTAAACCTTCAAGTTCTTCTTTCAACTTATCAGCTTCCTCTTTACTTACTTTTTCTTTAAGTGCAACAGGAGCGCCATCAACTAATCCTTTAGCATCTTTCAATCCTAAACCAAGTAATCCTTTTACTTGCTTAACGATTTTCAACTTAGCTGAACCAGCTGATTCTAAGATTACATCGAATTCAGTTTGAGCTGCTTCTTCTTCAGCACCACCTGCACCACCTGCAGGACCTGCTACTACTGCAGCTGCTGCTGGCTCAATACCATATTCGTCTTTTAAAATATCTGCCAACTCTTTAACCTCTTTTACTGTAAGGTTTACTAGAGTTTCTGCGAAGGCTTTTAAATCTGCCATGACTAAACTTTTGTAAATTTTTGAAAAAATAAATTACGAATTATAAAATCGTAACATTTTATATAAAAAGTGTTATAGTCTCCCCAAAAGGAGATTAAACGTTGGAAGCCGTATTGTTTTGAACACCTAAATGTTCTCTATAACAAATTAAAATCATCCAATTGTGCTTATGCTTCTGGAGCATCCGCTTGTCTTTCCTCCAAGCTTTGTAATAAAGCATGGATTGTGTTTCCACCAGACTGTAATTGACCCAATAAATTGGCCATTGGAGATTGTAACAAAGTAACGATTTCGCCTAATAAGTCTTGTTTTGACTTCAACTTAGACAACATATCAATACTTTCATCTCCTAAGAAAATATCAGAATCGATATAAGCACTCTTTAAAAGTGGCTTTTCATTCGTTTTTCTGAATTCTTTTAATAAAACACCTGGAACTTTAGCATCTTCTGCAAACATGATTCCTGAATGTCCTTTTAAAGTATCAAAAAGACCTTTATATGCCTCAGAGTCAACTGCCTCTAAAGCTTTTTGAATCAAGGAATTTTTTGCTGCTTTATATTCAATGCCTTTTTCGAAACACTTTCTTCTAAAGTCATTCATATCTGCTACGGACATAGAGCCGAAATCAGTAATATAAAAAAACTTAGAATTAGTGAACTTATCTGTTAGTGCTTCGATTAAAGCTTTTTTTTCTGCTTTTGTCATCGCATCATTTTTTAAAATCTAAAAAGATTAATTTCTAAAAAATTACTTAGCTTCTTTCGGATCAACCGAGATACCTGGGCTCATCGTAGATGCTACTGTAATTGATTTCACATAAATACCCTTCGCTGTAGAAGGTTTCATTCTCATTAAAGTAGAAATCAATTCCATTGCATTCTCCTTAAGCTGTGGAGCGCTAAAAGATACTCTGCCAATTGATGAATGGATAATACCATACTTATCAACACGAAAAGCAATTTTACCTTTTTTGACTTCTTTAACTGCTGCGCCAACATTAACTGTCACCGTACCCGTTTTCGGGTTAGGCATTAAGCTACGAGGTCCTAAAATACGACCTAAACGACCGACTTTAGACATTACGTTAGGCATTGCAATGACGACATCAACATCCGTCCAACCACCTTGTACTTTCTTTACATACTCTTCAAGACCTGCATAATCAGCACCAGCATCTAATGCTTCTTGTACTTTATCAGGTGTACAGAAAACCAAAACTTTTTTGGACTTACCTGTACCATTAGGTAGAGATACTGTACCTCTAAGTGCTTGGTCTGCTTTACGTGGATCAACACCTAAACGAACATGAACATCAACAGAGGCATCGAAGCTTGTAGTGTTTACTTCCTTTACTAGCGAAAATGCTTCATCTAAGTTATATAGCTTTTCGCTATCAACTTTTGCATTTGCCGCTTTTCTACGTTTAGAAACTTTTGCCATTATTAATAATTTAGCTGATATAGGCGAACCTAATCAGGTTAAGGTAATAACGTTCTCGGCAATGAGAACTTCCTTTCGTTATCATTCAAATTGAACTAATAAAACTCAATTACAATTGAGCTTGTAATTGAGTTTTAAATTGAATTTAAGTCATTATGCTTCCCAAGGAGGCGTGCCTTCAACAACTAAGCCCATACTTCGAGCAGTTCCAGCGACCATTTTCATTCCAGATTCTACAGTAAAAGCATTTAAGTCAGGCATTTTGTCTTCTGCAATAGCCCTTACTTGATCCCAAGTTACTTTACCTACTTTATTACGGTTAGGTTCTGGAGATCCACTTTTTAATTTTACTGCTTCTAACAACTGGACAGCTGCTGGAGATGTTTTGATTTGAAAGTCAAAAGACTTATCCTTATAAACGGTAATAACTACCGGTGTTAACTGTCCTTTTCTATCTTGAGTTGCAGCATTAAAACGCTTACAAAACTCCATGATATTTAGACCTTTAGAACCTAAAGCTGGTCCAATTGGAGGTGCTGGGTTTGCCATTCCTCCCTTCGCTTGTAACTTAACGTACCCTGTTATTTCCTTTGCCATTTTTAAAATTTTGTTCAACCTGATCTTTTTCAGAAAAGTTGAGATTAGGTAATGACGTTCTCGGCAATAAGAGAACTCCCTATTCAAATTCAGTTATTAAATAATTATCTAGCAACTAAATTTGAGGTTTATATTATATTACTGCTGTTTTTCGACTTGCATGAAGTTCAATTCAACTTCTGTACCTCGTCCAAATATCTTCACAATAACTTTTAATTTTTTCTTTTCGTCATTAATTTCTTGAATAACCCCAACGAACTCATTGAAAGGTCCATCAATAATCTTAATTGTTTCTCCTTTGATGAAAGGCTCAACAAGAGATTCTGCTGCACCTTTTGACTCATCCACTTTTCCTAGCATTCTATTTGCATCCGCTTGTCTCATCGGAGTAGGATTAGTTTTTCCTAAGAAGTGAATAACATTTTGTAATCTAGTAATTTCTTGAATGATTTCACCAGAAAATCTACTTGGAAATGCTTCTACCAAAATATAACCTGGCAAGATATTTCTCTCAAGTATTACTTTTTTTCCATTTCTGATTTTATATACTTTTTCAGTTGGAACAAGTATTTGAGCAACAGAGTTTTCCCAACTTTTGCGTCTGATTTCAAGTTCAATACGCTCTTTGATTTTACGCTCTTTGCCACTAATTACTCTCAATGAATACCATCTGCTTTCTTCTGCCATTTGATTATATCTTTACTTACAATTTATTTAGTAAATTGTATTTTGTAGGAATAAGTTAGTAATTCCATCCATTATAGCAATAACCAATGCAATGATTAAAGATGCTACCAATACAACTACGGTAGTATTTTGTAATTCACCTAAAGAAGGCCAAGTCACTTTATTAACTAACTCATTGTAACTTTCTTTAAAATATTGTCTTACTGCATCCATACGTATGATTGTTAATCGAACTCTATATTAATTATAGTTTTCAATATTTGCACGGGCAGTAGGATTCGAACCCACGACCTTTGGTTTTGGAGACCACTGCTCTACCAACTGAGCTATGCCCGTGTATATATTTGATTATGTTGTAAAGATTGAAAATCAGACAGAGGAAAACCGCTGTCTGATTTTTAATCTTTATATTTCATAAAATACTAATTAATAGCATTTTATATTACTACTCAAGGATTTCAGTTACCTGCCCCGCACCTACAGTACGACCACCTTCACGAATTGCGAAGCGTAAACCTACTTCCATCGCGATTTTGTTCAATAATGTAACTTCAAGAGTAACATTGTCACCAGGCATTACCATTTCAACACCTTCTGCCAATTTAATATCTCCTGTTACATCAGTAGTACGGAAATAGAATTGAGGACGGTATCCGTTGAAGAATGGTGTATGACGACCACCTTCATCTTTTGCTAATACATAGATTTCACACTTAAATTTCTTGTGAGGCGTTACAGATCCTGGCTTACAGATAACCATACCACGTTTGATATCTTCTTTAGCGATACCACGAAGTAAAATACCTGCATTATCACCAGCTTCACCTTTACTCAAGATTTTGCGGAACATTTCAACACCTGTTACAGTAGAAGTCAATGCTTTTTCTTCATCTTTCATCATACCGATGATCTCAACAGAATTACCTGTTTCGATGATACCACGCTCAATACGACCAGTAGCAACAGTACCACGACCAGTAATAGAGAAGACATCTTCAATAGGCATCAAGAAAGGCTTATCAATTTGACGCTCTGGCTCTGGAATTTCAGAATCACAAGCAGCCATTAATTCTTCAATTTGCTTTATTCCTTCAGCATCACCTTGAAGTGCCAACAAAGCGGAACCTTTAACAATTACAGTATCTTCGAATTCATATTGTTCTAAGATCTCTTCGATTTCCATTTCAACTAACTCAAGCATCTCTGGATCATCAACAATATCTACTTTATTGATAAATACAACTAATTTAGGAACACCTACC
>CAKZPK010000316.1 GCA_937139035.1 uncultured Crocinitomix sp.
GCGTTTAATAGCGTTAGTAACAACAAGCATGCCGTATGGAAAATATAAAGGATGGTCTCTTTGTGATTTACCGGAACCATATTTGTTATGGTATCATGCAAGAGGTTTCCCTGAAGGAAAGATAGGAAGTTTATTAGCGTCAATTTATGAGATTAAACTCAATGGATTAGAATATCTGCTAAAACCAATTAAAGAAGCAGCTGCAAAGCGTTATTAAGAATTGTTTATTACTAGTCTTTGCTAACGACAATATCTACAGATTTTGGTTTAGTATCAGCACCTTTAGAACCTGGATAAGGATTTACATTCAACAATTGGAAAGTATATCCAAAAACAGACTTTGAAGTTTCCATGTCAGGGTTGGTATTCAAATTCATGCTTTGAAGCTCCTTATTGTAAGTAACAGAAAAACCAACTTCTGCATTACCAGCCCAAATACAATTCGCATCAATAGGACAACGAGAATCTGATACAATAGTGTCAAACTGAACGAATAGTTTAACATCATCATTACAAAGTACAATATCATTTAAGCCAATAGAGGTGGTGTCTCCCAAGTTGAAACCTGAGATATCCATTTCTTTTGTAGTTTCTTTCACATTACTGCATCCTGCTAAAATTCCTGTCGCTAAAAATGCTGCAAAAATAAATGTTCCCTTTTTTTTCATGTCTAAAGCTTATTAACTTTCATTTAACAACGCCTAGTAATTATAGATGCGTCATTATTCTACCATACGGTAATTGTAGTTATAAGTTTCATTTTCCAAAAACGTGCCAAATTTTAAGGCGTCCATAAATGGTTGCTATTTCTTTCTTGGCTTTGCTCCGCGTAACGGGGCTTGATCGAACGGGTTTTCTGGCCAAGCATGTTTTTTATAACGAATACGCAATTCTTTGCGAACTTCATGATAAGCTGAATTCCAAAAGCTTTCTAAATCTGTTGTAGTTTGTACAATTTTGTATCCAGGAGATAATAAATGCATTAAAACTTTAGTTGCACCTTTGTTAACTTGTGGGGTTTCTTTTAGTCCAAATATCTCTTGTATGCGAACGGCCAAAATAGGAGTTGAACCATTTTTTTGATATTCTATTCGAATATGAGAACCGCTTGGAACTGTAATGCTAGCAGGCGCCAATTCGTTTAGTAAAGTTTGCTGTTCAGCAGATAAACTATATTGTAGTACATCAACCAGGTTAATCTTTTTAAGATCATCAGGTTTGTTGATATTGTTTAAATACGGACTTAGCCATGTGGCATTCGTTTCTAGCAAGTAATCGGTTGATGTGTTGGGCCAGTCATCATTTGGATACCATTTTTTTACTGTAATGATTCTATTTTGCCATTGTTCTACTTTTTCATCAAAGTTTAAAAGAGATTTTCCTTCTTTCGCAATAGCTTGGGTAATTGCATCCAATACTAAAGTTGAGTCGGGTTCTTGAATTGGAGTTGATTTTAAAACAATGCTTCCAATACGTGTTTCATTAACAGCAATTAAACCTCCTTTTTTAGTGCTCCAGCGTACAATGTCTTGAGTTTTCAAAAAAGGAACTAAGTCGGTTGGGTTAAGTGGTGCGGCTAAAAATATACGCCCCGTTCCGCTTTCCCGATCATTTAAATTAGCCACTGCCAACCAAGGTTCATGTGCCAAGTCATCTTTATGTCCTGCCATTGCATAAGCACCATTCGCCAATTGAAATTGCGCATTATTTCCAGGTCTTGCAAACGCAATTCGCTCAGGATAGGCATGAACCAATAATAAACCAGCTTCATAAGGATCAAAGCTGCTATTATCTTCTTCAGCATTCATCATTTTCCGATATTGGCTGGAGATTTTATTGATTCGTCCAAATTTACCACCGCTTTGTTTATTGCCTCTATAGCGTCTTAGTGCTTCAATTCTTAACGTAATGTCTATTCCTGTTTCTTTAGGTAGAGGGTCGCGTTCTTCTAGAACTGCTGCAATATCTGCCGCCAACCCCAATAAACCTTCTTCCTCGGCAGTTAAAAGCATGTGTGCGATTCTTGGGTGCGTTGGCAATTTGTTCATGCGCTTGCCGTGGGCAGTTATTTTGCCATTTTCAGTAGCCTCCAAGTTTTCTAAGTTTTTAGATGCTTGCTTAATCGCATGATTAGGAGGTAAATCAATCCAAGTTAGATCATGTATGTTTTGGATTCCCCAATTGGCTAAGTTTAATAGTAATGGTGTTAAATCCGCCTCCATAATTTCAGGAATGCGGTGTGGGGTAAGTTTTGCTTGAGTACCTTTTGACCAAAGTCGGTAACATGTTCCGGGTTCAATTCTACCCGCACGACCCGCACGTTGGTCTGCAGCATCATTCGTGATTTGGACGGTGCGCAAACCTGAAAGACCTGATGGCGTATCGAATTTTGCTACACGTGTAAAACCGCAATCAACAACTACTTTTATGCCTTCAATTGTTAAACTAGTTTCTGCTATGGATGTAGCTATTACAACTTTTCTTTTTCCTTGTTTGTTAGGGTGAATTGCTGCGTATTGTTTTGCTTGAGGTAACCTTCCGTAAAGCTCCTGAATAGCAATGTTTTCAAAGTTTGTTTTATGTTTTAATATTTCAGCACAATTATTGATTTCTCTTTCGCCTGGAAGAAAAACTAGCACATCTCCTGTGTGAATTTTTAAGGCTTTTAAAACCGTGTTTGCAGCAGCTTCAGGCAGCAAGGTTTTGTCTGCTTCACCTTCATAAATTAAATCAACAGGAAATTGTCTCCCGTTGCTTTCAACTAAAGGGGCATTTAATAATTCTGTAAGGTTTTTACTGTCTATTGTTGCAGACATAACTAATAGTCGCAAATCATTTCTTAAAACACTTTGCGTTTCACGGGTTAGTGCTAAGGCAATGTCTGCATGAATGCTACGCTCGTGAAATTCATCAAAAACAACTAATCCCACTTCTTCTAATGCGCTGTCAGATTGTAACATGCGGGTTAAAATCCCTTCAGTTAGAATCTCAATTTTAGTCTGCTTGCTTACCTTGGCGTCAAACCGAATTCTATATCCAATTGTTTCTCCAACATTTTCACCGATAAGATTGGCCATTCTTGATGCAATACCTTTAGCTGCAAGGCGCCTAGGTTCTAACATCAATATCTTTTTTCCTTTGAGCCAAGGTTCGTTTAGCAAGGCTAAGGGGAGTAGTGTACTTTTTCCTGCGCCTGGAGGAGCAGTTAAAACCAATGTTTTATTTGTAGTTAATTTTTCTTTAACTTCATCAAAGACATCTACAATTGGTAGCTTTTCGGTGTAGGGGTTGTAAGTCATAACTATCTGCGGGAATTAGTGCAAAAGTAAGGATTAAGTCTGTTTTTAATCAAGTTAACTGTAAATAGGTTGCCTGGTGTATCTCGAAGTGTATAGAAAGCAATAAAACTTAAAACTCCTTCGTATATTCAACAAAAACTTGATTGTCTCCATTAACAAGCACCTTCAGTTGGTCTGAGCCCTGTGCGATACAATTTGTTTGCTTAGCAATGATCTTGTTGTCTTCAATTTGCCATAAGATATCATTATAGCTTTGGAACTCAGCAACATGTACCCAAATTTCTTTATTGTCGTAGTTTTTCAACCTTTTATTAGGAGCTTTCACAAATAGACTTAATGTGCCATAATGATTTGCATCCCACATTCTGGAGTAATCAATAAAAGAGCTGTTATTAATAAGTACGGGTTCGTAGATGCTTTCAACGATTAAGCTGTCTTCTACGATTAATTCTTCTCTAATTTTATTCTCATAACCAACTCCTCCTAAGATCCATTTTCTGTTATTGAGCTCATAAAACTTGAATGAGTTTATTTGTTGGAAATGAATTATTTCATCCTTTTTTTTGCTGTTTTCAACAAATTTTATTGTGAGTCTTTTCTCAACACTATCGACAATTTCAAGTTCATACAAATTATCATAACAATAATGTGTCCCTGTTGTCGTAATGTAACGCTGGTTTTTATCACAGCTATACATTATTAATATGATTCCAAAAATTAAACTCCGAACTATTTGAGTCATTGGCTGATCTTTAATTTTTCTTTAACCGCATCAAATACGTCTACTATTGGTAGCTTTTCGGTATAGGGGTTGTAGGTCACTTTTTAAGGCAAAAAAAAGCCAAGACGATAAAACGTCTTGGCTTATAAATATTAATAATGGTTGATTAAGCATTTACGCCTAATACTTCAGCCATTTTCATTCCAATTTCAGCTGGAGAATCAACAACGTGAATCCCACACTCTCTTAAAATTCTCTTTTTAGCTTCTGCTGTGTCATCTTCACCACCAACAATTGCTCCTGCATGTCCCATTGTTCTTCCAACTGGAGCAGTTACACCTGCAATAAATCCAACAACTGGTTTTCTATTTCCATCTTCTTTAATCCAGTTAGCAGCTTGTGCTTCTAAATTTCCACCAATTTCACCAATCATTACAATTCCTTCGGTTTCAGGATCATTCATTAATAATTGCACGGCTTCTTTAGTTGTTGTTCCGATAATCGGGTCACCACCAATTCCAATTGCTGTAGTAATTCCTAAACCAGCTTTAACAACTTGGTCAGCTGCTTCATATGTTAATGTACCTGATTTAGATACAATTCCAATAGATCCTTTTTTGAAGATGAATCCTGGCATAATTCCAACTTTAGCTTCATCAGCAGTTAGAACACCTGGACAGTTTGGTCCAACTAATCTACAATCGTATTGAGAGATATATTCTTTCGCTTTAATCATATCTGCAACCGGAATTCCTTCCGTAATTGCAATAATTACTTTGATTCCACCATTTGCAGCTTCCATAATTGCATCAGCAGCAAAAGCAGGTGGTACAAATAAGATAGAAACATCAGCTCCAGTTGCTTTTACAGCATCCTCTACAGTGTTAAATACAGGCTTGTCTAAATGTGATTGTCCACCTTTTCCAGGAGTTACTCCACCAACTACATTTGTTCCATACTCAATCATTTGACCAGCGTGGAAAGTACCTTCGCCTCCAGTGAAACCTTGTACAATTATTTTTGAATCTTTATTTACTAATACTGACATAAAATTATCTTTTTCTTTGCGTGCTCAAATTTATAGTTTTGAAATGGTAAAACAAAGGGATTTTTCAATTATCAATTAGTCAAAGTGCATTTATTATTCTGGAACTTGGTGCTAACCTGACAAGTGGTATGATTTAAACCAAAAAAATCCTATTCTTGGAAGCCAATTAAAGTTGTCTTTCAAATTTATAGGATGCGGTATACGTGCTATATCTTCTTAAATTTCTGTTAAATCTGTAGTTCAATGGTTAAGAATTTGTTAAGAGAGTTTTTAGACTGATTTTCTAGGTTAAATTGACCATTTCAATCTTGAAAATAATGAATTGTCGTAGCCTTATATTGTTCTTACTACTGTTTTGTTCTGCAATTACTCATGCGACTAAAGCTGATTTACTTGGGAAGAATATGGAGGTATCTGTTACAAAAATGCCAGACGTAACAATTGATGCAGGAACTTTTTATAATAATCATTTAAGAAAACGAGACCTGCAATTAAAAAATCCTTTTGATTTTTGGTTGACTTTTCAAAGTATAGAGCGAAAGGAGAATACGCGATACACCTTCTATCCGTATTATAATGAAGAAGCTATTGTTTTACCAGATGATGTGTTTGAAATTGAGTTTGATAATCATGTTTGTCACTCGTTTGATAAGCGAGTTGGTAATTATTCGGATCAATATAGAGTGTATTTTATTAATCCAACAAACGGTCGTTTTTATTGTGATATTACAGTTCATTATACATTAATTAAAAACCAAACAAGCCTTGTTCAAGTTGCAATGGATTCCATTGATATTGGTGTTAATGATACCATAGAGATTGCGGTATTAGTAAGAAATACAAGTAATAAACCAGTTAAAGTTTTAGAAATAGTATCAAATCAAGAGCTGCAGCCAATTATTTCTGTTCCATTTACAATAAAGGGGAATAAGTCAATCAAAATTCCGATTAAAATGAGCCGAGGGGATGTTTATGGCGAGTTTAGTAAAAGTTTAAAATTTGTTACAAATGAAAATATTGAAAAACCTGAATTTTATGCTCGATTAAAAGGAGAGGTAATAGGCACTGCTCAACCAAAAATTGTTTTTGATGCTCCTTTACAAGTCAAAGAGAAAATTCCGTTTGCAGGTGATGGGTATTTTACGTTTTGGTTTACGAATACTGGAGAACTTCCTTTAATAATTTACACTGTAAAATCGGGTGGTGGAGGTATTGTTCCTAGTTATAGTAGAGAGCCTTACCCACCAGGGGCGCGTGGTAAAATTGAGATTCGTTACGACACTAAAAGAGTTGGGTCATTTAATAGGTCAATTACTTTAAAATGTAACGCTACGCAAAAAGGAATTCAAATAAGAGTACAAGGATCTGTGCTTATGCGCCCAAATGAAACTGATTAGCCAATTCCATTTTGGAAAGCGAAGCGAATTAGCCCAGCAACATTATTAACGCCCACTTTTTTCATAATATTTGTGCGGTGCGTGTCCACTGTTTTAGGGCTGATAAATAGTTGTTCACCCATTTGCGCATTGGTTAGCCCTTGTGTAATCAGTTTAATTATTTCTTTTTCGCGCTTTGTTAGTTCCTTTACCAAAGGAGATTTTTCAATCAATGGTTTTATTGGCGTGTCTCGGTCGTCTGCGAGCAAGGTTTGATTAATCTCATCACCAAAATATTCACCGCCATTATGAATTGTTTGAATAGCCTCAATCAATTCATGTGTTGCTATTGTTTTAAGTAAATAGCCCTTTACGCCTAAATCCATCAACTTTTTAATCATTGATTTTTCCTGATGCATTGATAGCATTAATACATTGACTTCTTTATGGTGTTTTAAAATTTCTGTAGCACATTGAAATCCGTTCATTTCAGGCATATCAATATCCAGTAGGGCAATGTCTACCAAGTTTTCTTCAATATATTGCAAGGCTTCTTTGCCATTATTGGCCATTTTTACAATCACAATATTATCGTTTGACGCTATTGAATTTTTTATGCCTTCAGCAACTAATGGATGATCATCTGCAATCAATACTTTAATTTTCATTGACTTCAATTTTAAGTGTAACCAAAGTTCCTCCCTCCGGACCGTTTTCAAAAGTAACTGTTCCTAACATCATTTCAGTTCTGTTTTTAATATTCATTAAGCCAATTCCTTTATTCTGTTTGGGGCTTTCAATTCCTTTTCCATTGTCTTCAACTATCAAAATAACAGTGTTCCCAGTTCTGAAAAGCTGAATGTTTACCGTGTTTGCATTACTGTGCTTAATAATATTGTTCACCAATTCTTGTGCAATTCTATAGATGTTAATTTCTAGGGTAGATAGTAGTCTATCTGTCCAGTTAAAATGCTCAAATGTGTAGCTGATCTTTGCTGGAGTTAAGCTGTCTGCTAGCATATCTCCCAAAGCAGCAATCAGTCCTAGTTCTTTCAACGATCTAGGTGTCATTTGGTGAGAAATTGTTCTTAAATCTTGATTGGAACCTTCTAGTTTTTCCAGTATTTCTTTTGCCTCATCACTATTCGCAATTTTTAGCTTATCAAACGCTGCTCTTGATTTCAGAATAACACTGCCTATTTCCTGTACCACACCGTCGTGCAAATCTTTAGCAATGCGAGAACGTTCGTTTTCCTGCGCCTCAATCATGGCATGTATTCCGCGTTCTTGTTCGGCAATTAATGCTTTTTGATATTGATAGTTTTCTTTCATTATTAAATAATAACGGTGCGCCATTGCAATTGTTAATACAATTACTTCTATAAATATGACATATTCCCACTCAAGCGGATTAAATGAATCCGTTAATCGCATTGCTGTCATTACAACATGACCTACAAATAAGAACAAAGGAAAATAAGCAGCAACGGAATAGTAGGCCATTATTTGTCTTTTAAAAGAAAGATAAATGGCAAAAAAGTATAAGCCTAAACTAGTGGCAATTAAAACAAATTTTGAGAATATATAGGAGAAGCTTGAGAACCACTCGTATTTTCTTAAAAACAATGCTAATACAAATAAAATAGCAGTTAAAATTGCCATGTATTTGAATACTCGATAGGTTTTTGGGTAGTTTTTGTTCAATTCAAAAAAGTGATTGGTATATAAGAGTACAAATACCAATTGTAAGTACCCAAACATCTCAACGAAGTTATTGCCTAAGAATAGATTTTGCTCAAAGATTAAAGGAGAAACGAAATGTCGTAAAGCCATCAAATTGAGTATGATTACCAATACAAACCCCATATAGTAGAGGTAGAGTCGCTGTTTGGTAAATGCGAACATTGCTAAAGACATGAAACAAATTAAAATAACGAATCCCAAGAAAATCAGCATGTAACTACTGCGAATTTTAATGTCCATTTCTCTGGTTTTATAGCCGTCAACTGTCCATAATCTGTTCATCACGCGAAAGGCATCATCATTTACAGTTGCTCTGATGTAAATACTCATTTTGGAATGAGTTGGAATTTGGATTGGAAAAATATATGCGTATTTATTGGAGAGGTATGAGTCTACATTATTAGCAGAAAAATGTAATCCTTTAGTTGGGTAAGTCTTTACAATTTCATCATCCTTAACCAAGTAGAATAATAAAGAATCAATATTGGTTTGGTTAAACTCAAATACAAAGTTGGTTAAATTTGATTCATTGTTTAGGTCAATTTTAATCCAGTGATGCTTGTTCCCAATTCCCTGATTAACCATTTTTTTGTTCTGCCAATCAAAGACATCAGGATTGTTAATTACGTATTGAATGTCATTTGCCGTTTCTTTCTCGCTGTAAACGCCTTGTTTTTCAATTAAAAACTGATCTGAATTATCGGATAAGGTATTGACATAGTTCGAATTGTCAATAATAGCGAAAGACTGTACTGCTATTAGCAATACACATATAAAGGTAGGGAACTTCACATTCTAAATATAACAAAAACATGAATTTGTCATGAGGTAATTAGGTAGTAATCGAATTATAGGTGAAACTTTGGCTCTGAAATGTAAAAAAGTCGAAGGTTCTGTTTAATATTGCAGCATGAATTTTTTAAATCAAGATGATACCATATGTGCACTTTCAACCTCTGCGGGGATGGGAGCCATTGCCTTGATTCGGCTATCAGGTAAAAATGCATTACCAATTACCGAAAAAATATTCAGTAAATCTTTGCAAGATAAAGCGACACACACAGCTCATTTTGGTCGAATTAAACAAGGAGATCAGTTGATTGCTGAAGTAGTTGTGACTTTGTTCAAAAATCCAGGATCTTTTACTGGAGAGGATATTGTAGAAATTGCATGCCATGGATCTGTTTACATTCAAGAACAAATCTTGGAGCTATTGATAGAGAGTGGTGCAAGAATGGCTGGGCCTGGAGAGTTTTCATTAAGAGCATTTATGAACTCAAAGATGGACCTTTCGCAAACCGAAGCCATTGCAGATTTAATTTCGGCAAATTCAAAAGCAGCCCACAAAGTTGCCATGCATCAAATGCGAGGAGGATTTAGTAAAGAGATTGGAGAATTAAGAGAAGGATTATTGAATTTTGCATCATTAGTAGAGCTAGAACTTGATTTTAGTGAAGAAGATGTTGAATTTGCAGACCGTCAACAACTACAAGAGCTGGTGCAACAGGTAAAAACCAAAGTTGCTGCCTTATTAAAGTCCTTTAAATTGGGGAATGTTATTAAGAATGGTGTACCAGTGGCTATTGTAGGTTCACCAAATGCAGGGAAATCAACTTTGCTTAATACCTTGTTAAATGAAGAGAAAGCGATCGTTTCAGACATTGCAGGAACAACCCGTGATGTAATTGAAGATACCATTATTCTAAACGGTGTTGAATTTCGATTCATAGACACTGCCGGAATTCGTGAGACAAAGGACACCATAGAAAATTTAGGAATTGAGCGTGCTTATGATCAAATAAGAAAAGCCGCGGTTATTCTATTAATACTGGACCTATCTGAAGTACCTCAGGAATATGTGCTTAAACAAATAGAGCAATTCAGCCATAACACCAACAACGAAGACCAGACACTGATTCCAATCTTCAATAAAATGGATGAAGTGAACCTTGCTGATGTCAACGAATTAGAAGGAAAAGGCATCGGTATTGCCGCCAAAAACAAATTGAATATAGACGAGCTTGTCAATCAATTGGGCGCAACCGTTGGCGATTATGGAAAAGAAGACCAAACCATTGTTACAAACGCACGTCACTTTGATATTCTTAAAAAATGCGAAACCTCATTGGTTAAAGTAGAAGAGGGGCTTGAAATGCAAATCCCCGGTGATTTATTAGCCATGGATATTCGCGAGACTTTGCATCATTTAGGTGAGATTACTGGGCAAATTACAACAGATGATTTGTTAGGGAATATCTTTGCTAATTTTTGTATTGGAAAGTAGTTGGCTTGCCTGTGTTTAATTATGCTTAACCGTATTTCCTTAATTTATTAAAGGTTAGATGTGTTTGTTGCTGGTTGAGTTTTTTGATAAAATTTAATCTATGATGTTGTCAATTAGACAAGTCATTTTTTGAATTCGGATTGAATTTACATCCTTTCAGAGTCTTTTTTTCTGTGTTCGGCAAATTTAGTTGGAGAAAGTACTACTCTGATTTAATTTGGCAAAAGATTATTGTTAATAAAGACAAAAGCTATTGTTTCATTGTGGTGATAATTGCTTCTTTCAGGTTTTAATCGAAAAATATTATAAGCCATTTGTCTAACCAAATTTGTTAAAAATAGATGATAGGGGTTATTGTTGTTTTGGTGCTGCTAATTGGATACTTATTTTATAAAAATAAGCAATTGGGGAGGTATCTTCAGCAGGTATTAGATTTAATGAGAAATCAATATAACTTTCATCCTGAACTTTATCAAATAATGGCAAATAATAGCGGTGCAATTGCGATTGACATAGCCAAAAAAATGATTTGTGTGGTAGATCATTCAAATGTCCCGTTGTATTTGAATGATAGTAACATACGTGGTGTAGAAATATTAATTGAAGAAGAAATACAAAGAGGTAAAAATAAACTAAAAGAACTCACTAAGTACTATTTGTATAAGTCAGTATTGGGAGAAACTAGAGCTAACCTATCGGTTCAAATGGCTAAGATTAAGGAGTTTAAAAAAATTAAGAATTTATTTTTCTTTCATGTATTTACCATTGGT
>CAKZPK010000317.1 GCA_937139035.1 uncultured Crocinitomix sp.
CTCCAGTGAAGGTTTTGTCTTTCATTCTTTCAGCGGTGATAGAATTTTGAGCGTTTCAAACTTAGAAGAAATTTCTGAAGTTGAATTCAAATCTCACAACACTAACAAAACATCCTCTGAACAAAACAAAGAGGATTACAACCTCAAGTTTGATTCATTGCAAAAGGAAATTGCAAAGGGTAGATTTCAAAAGATTATTTTATCTCGCACAAAGACCATACAAACTCAACAAAACGCCGTAACGATCTTCAAACTATTGAATCAAAAGTACCTCAACACGCTTAACTATATTATTAGCAATCCTGAAATTGGAACATGGATTGGAGCAACACCTGAACTACTTTTGTCTGTTGAAAATGACAAACTAAAGACCATGTCTTTAGCCGGAACAAAAACAGCAAATGAATCGTGGAGTGAAAAAGAATTTGAAGAGCAAGAATTAGTGACCGAGACCATACTAGACAGACTCAAAGAAACGCAATGTCAAAACATATTGATTGATGGTCCTACAACTATTCAAGCAGGTAAAATAGAACATTTGCGCACAACTTTTCAAGCCAGTCTTTCTAACAAATCAAATTGGGCGGCAGTTTTAAAAAGCTTACATCCTACTCCTGCTGTTTGCGGAATTCCAACTGAAGCAGCAAAACAATACATTCCTACACTTGAAAAGTATTCGCGTGAATTTTACACTGGATTTATTGGAATAATAGATAAAAGCAGAAAGGACTTTTTTGTTAATCTGCGCTGTATGCAATTGCACAAAGAAAAAGCTAAACTCTATATTGGTGGAGGAATCACAGCACAATCGAATTGCGAGGCGGAGTGGAAAGAAACGGAGCGCAAAGCAGAAACATTAGCCAGTGTTTTAAACTAGGTTTAAGAGTTTCTTAGATAAACTCAAAATCTACCCGTCTATTTAATTGCTTTCCGGATGAAGTACTGTTAGAAGATGCCGGATCTTTCTCACCACGATATTCAATTACAACCTTATCCAATGGCACACCTGCATTAATCAAGAATTTTTTAACCCGCTCTGCACGCCTTTCAGAAAGCCCTACATTATAAGAATCTGGCCCGTTAGAATCGGTATGCCCAATAATTTTTATTCGCAAGTCAGAATGTGAATTAACAATCTTCGCCATCTGTTCTAAATAATCATTAAACTTAGCTTTCAATAGATCCTTATCATGATCAAAATAAACAGGGACAAACTGGAAATTTCGCATTTCAGCATCTCTTACATAATAGGCATTCCATCCTCTTGAAAGATCATTTACCATATTATTAAACCACGAATGATAAAGTGTTGAGGAATCTGTTTTTGAGATTTCATACTTTGAGCGATACAATATTAGATCACCCGCCTGTCTGCAATCAGTAGATCTCCACTCTCCAGATAAATATCCAGTAGAATCATTATAAGTCAAGACACCATTAAGCATACACCATACATCTCTTCCAGCATTTTTATCTAGCCCAATAAAAACATCTTTAAACTCAACTTCTCGCTTACTTTTTACAGTTCCTTTTATAATCTTATAAGCAAAATATTCTGTAAACGGCGTTTCTATTCGGGACTCTCCTTTCATGTCTCCAGAAGTCGCATCCACTTCAAAATCAAACCAAATGGTTTTACCATCTTTTGGAGCCTGACCTCTTTGAGTGATAATCCCTTGCCATGTCCCCTCAAGATAATTCAATTGAGCATGCAATTGAATTGTTGTAATTAGAAAAAAGATAAGTATTAAACGCATATATGCACTATCAAACAAGTTTCATACCTTTTATACGTCAACGCCCAAATAAGTTACATTTTCAAGCATGATTTAAGAGATTTTGAACATGCTACATTCCTCATGCTTTACCAAACCTACAGTTGCATCAATGAAGCTCTTATCTGAATCAAAAACCACTGATTTAATTGACTGTAATAAGACCTTTTTCATATATTTAAAGAATGGGTTTAAAAAATTTGGTTCTTTTGATTTGTGGTGTACTACTTGTTTCTGCAGCACAAGCGCAATCTTCGCGGAAGATGCGAAACAGTGAAATTGACCGTATGAATTCGCAACGGCAAATTAAGGAGTTGAAAAACAATGTGCTTCTAGTTAGACTGCGGACGCGCCAACCTTTAATTAACGCCTTGCTAAAATCTGAGCACAAAGAGGAAGCCAAGAAAGTTGAATATGAGCAGTTAAAAAAGAATCAGGAAATTATTGCTGCATTTGACAAATACTTTGATTTTTGTCCAGTTTACTTTTTTAGAAGCGACTATTCAAACCACGTCTTGAATCAGCAATTGGATAGTGTTGTTTTTTTAAACGATACTGCAGGATATGACCCAGGAATTAAAATAACCTCTGAACAATTTTATATTGCGGAAATTACTGGATTAGAAAAAGACACCGCAACATTTGCAGACGGCGCTTATTTGGTTCAAACAGAAGATGGATTGGTGCGCCGAACAAGCTATTCTGGTGGCGGAAACTCAGGCTTTGAAGCTCTTATTTTTAAAAGCAGTGCTTTTTATCAATTACGTCGTCCTTTCCCATATTACTCTCGAACATTGCAATCGTTACCAATTCTGCGGCGCTCATATAAACGTGTTATTCAACGCGCCAATGAAGCCTTGCATTATTATTACAATAAAGTTTATTAAAATTTAGGAAATTACTTCCGCCTTGTCCACTGCGAAAAGTTCGTGGTAATTCCAAATACGTTAGATGCTCCTGCTACTGAATAGAACGCAAGGCCGTAATTGAATTCAAACTTTTTGGTTTTCATACCCACACCAAAAGAAAAACCACTTGCACCTTTACGGTCAACTATTCCTAAAGCGTTTCTTCGCTGGTAATTAAACCCAACACGTAAAAAGAAATTATCAGAAGGCACTAACTCCACACCAAAATTGGTGTGATAAGCTACTTTTTGAACAAAGCTAGCAGTAGGCACAGGAATCGTATCTCCTGTTAATTGATCAATAGTTGGTGTTAAAGTAGGATCGTTGTACGTTAAATCCCATTTAGTTAAATCTGTCCCCATAAGGCTGAAACGGAACGGGGCGTGATGAAATTTATAACTGATTCCAGCCAACACTTCAATTGGTAAAGGTTCGTGATTATCTTCTGTATACCCTTTGATTTGGTAACCAATATTTCGTGCCATCACTGTTGCAGTTATGTTCGATTCTTCGTCATAAAAAGTTGTAGCAACATCAACCCCAACTCCTAAAGAGGTATATGTTTCTAAATGTGAAAAAATAACATTCAAATTAGCTCCTGCCGAAAAGTATTTATTTAATGCTTTCCCATACCCAACCCCAAGTGCATAATCTCCTGCGGTAAATGAACCTTCCTCTACCCCGGTTTGATCGGTTCTTGTGAATTTACCATATGATACATAGCGTAAATGTCCGGTAAAAGTTCCTGCATTTTCAAAAGTCTTTCCATATGCCAATTGTCCGTAATTGATTCCAGCTGGATAGATAAAATGATTTAAGGCCAAATTGCCGTCCATTTTTTCTGTAATAGACGCAGGATTAGAAACAGCAAGATTAATATCTCCATCCTTTAACGCAATAAAGTCTCCACCTAAACTCATGGAGCGTGCATTAAAGTCTAAATCTAAAAATTGATAGGTGTTTTGTCCACCTGTTTGAGCAAATGAAAGTGAACCAAATATTAGTCCAAGGAGTGTAAGCTTAATTTTCATTTATAGAGTTTTTTTCTTGGTCAAAACTTACGCTATACCATTGCATAATATTCTTACCACAACACTTAACGTAATCAAATTTAATTTATTTTATCGCAATAAGGGATTCCATTCCTTTTTTTAAACAATTACTTAAGTAGCCTACTTTAAATTCTACCTTTATTCAAGGCTGTCCATAATTGTTTCCGTTGTATCCATACCTACAACGTTAGTATCGACAGAAGGATTATAATCCCAATACTCTTCTACCCTAGTTTGGGTACAAGAAGCAAAAGCTATTAACATAACAATAACGACGAAACTTCTCATAAATTAACCTTTGATTTTACTCCCAACTCAATTGCTTCCATATCCTTTACATTTCCATTATCAACGGTGAAACGTAAAATAGTTTTGACTTTATGGAATCCTTTATAACCACACGCCCCAGGGTTTAGCCATAAACTATTGATTTTCTTGTCAAACTGAACCAATAGGATATGTGAATGTCCACAAATAAAAATATTAGGTTTGTATTCCTCAATTGCAGCATATGCATCTTTATTGTATTTATAAGGCTTCCCTGCTATATGCGTCATTAAAACAGACATTCCTTCGCAATCAAAATGATTAACCTTTGGCCAAGTAGCTCGAATCAAATGATCGTCTATATTACCATAGACCCCACGAACAGGCTTAAATTGCTCCAACTCTTCAATAACAGACATTGAACCCACATCCCCTGCATGCCAAATCTCATCTACATCTTTAAAATACTCATAGATTTTAGGATCAACCCAACCATGAGTATCTGACATTAATCCAATTTTCTTCATTTAATCTTTATTATTTTTGCAATATGAGTGAGCAGCGTTATTTTCTTAAACTCTCCTACAAAGGAACGCATTTTTTTGGTTGGCAAATACAACCGAATGCGATTACTGTGCAAGAATGCATTGGAGATGCGCTAAAAAAAATAAACAGAGCTAACGCGGTTAAAATTACAGGTTGCGGCAGAACAGATACAGGTGTGCACGCGACCGAATTTTATGCCCATTTTGAAATGAACACGGATTGGGACGACGAAACTTTTGCTTATAAACTAAATTGCATGCTACCTGCAGAAATTGCCATTCAAAGCGTGTTTAAAGTTCCGGAAGATGTGCACTCTCGCTTTAGTGCAACAAGCAGAACCTATCATTACTTTATCCATAAAGAAAAGAATCCATTCTTAAACGAAACCTCTTGGTTAGTGCGACATGAATTGGATTTGGAACGCATGAATGCTGCTTGCCAAATGTTAATTAATCACAAAAATTTCAAGTGTTTTAGTAAGACCATTACTGGAATTAGTAGTTTTAAATGTGATGTTACTGAAGCCCAATGGACTAAAACGCCCGAAGGTTATCGCTTTACAATTCAAGCCAATCGTTTTTTAAGAAATATGGTACGCGCAATTGTAGGAACCATGGTTGAAATTGGAACACATAAAATTGATTTAAAAGAATTTCAACAAATATTAGATTCGCAAGAACGCAGCAGAGCTGGCCAGTCAGTACCACCACAAGGATTATTTTTAGTAAAGGTGGATTATGACAATGACAAAAACTGTATCGCGTAACATTCTTATCACTATTTCTCTCCTCACTATTGGAACAGCCTTCATAGCTGAGCCTAGGTTTACGCAAGCTAACATTACCAATCATTCAACAGAAAACAATCAACCTGTTTGGGCTGTTCATTTTGATTTTCCTGTAGGCAAGCCTGACGCTAAAGGATATTATAACGCACAAGGTTTTGGCAAAAACAATCATTTAGGAGATGATTGGAACGGAAACGGTGGTGGAAACACAGATTTAGGAGACACAATTTACGCTGTAGCTAATGGCTACTTGGTTTCTGCCGAAGACTTGGGAGGCGGATGGGGAAATGTGATCATCATTCGACATTATTTAGATGATTTCACAATGGTTAACTCTTTATATGCCCATTGCAACAAATTACTGGTTAAAAAGAAAAATCAACTCATAAGACGAGGAGATCCAATAGGAACAATTGGCACAGCAAACGGAATCTACCCTGCTCATTTACATTTTGAAATGCGACATGATATTGACCTCCCAATTGGTGGAGGATACTCCAGAGACACGAGCGGATATCTGGACCCTACACAATTTATTAATGCACATAGGTAAATCTTTGCACGGCAATAAAATGCATTAGACCTATTTAAAATAGCAGAATTTTAGCCAATTATCGTCTCAACTTTTCTATAACTATCCCGAACTTTGACCGAATAAACTTAATGGCTTACGAATCGTATTGCACAGATAGGTGACTATTTATTAATTTCAACTATTTTTGTGAAAAATTCAAAGCATAACAATGATATTACCTATTGTAGCATACGGGGCGTCTGTCTTAAAAAAAATGGCTGACGAAATTGAAGAAGATTACGAAGGATTAGATAAACTGATTGCAAATATGTTTGAAACAATGTATGGTGCAAGTGGAGTAGGTTTAGCTGCACCGCAAATTGGGAAATCAATTCGTATTTTCATAGTTGATGCCTCACCATTTGCAGAAGATGATGACGAAGACGGTGAAAATGAACCAGATCCAAGAGCTGCAGGTTTAGATGGCTTTAAAAAGGTTTTCATTAATCCTATTATTGAGTCTGAAGAAGGTGAAGAATGGGGTTTCCAAGAAGGATGTTTAAGTATTCCTAATATTCGGGAGGAAGTAATGCGCCAACCAAAAATCAGAATTACTTATTATGATGAAAATTGGAAATTTTGTGATGAAGAATACGAGGGCTATGCCGCACGAATTATTCAGCACGAATATGACCACGTTGAAGGGGTCTTATTTACAGACCATTTAAGTCCTTTGAAAAAACGAATTTTAAAAAAGAAATTAAGTAATATTTCAAAAGGAGACGTTGAGGTGCCATATCGCATGAAGTTTCCAGTTGTAAAAAAAGGCAAACGATAACATTTAAAAATAAAGACATGAAAACAATTCAATTTTTTGCATTTACGCTATTGTTTAGTAGTATTATCTTTTCTTGCGGAAGCGAAGCTACTGATGAAGTAACAATAGAAACAGAAATTCCGGAAATTGGTGTTGACACAACTGAATTTTTATCAAATTTAAGCGCGCTTGAAGAGCGTATCAATAGCAGTATTGATATGCCAAAAGAAAAAGATTTAAAAGAGGCAATTACTGCCTTTCAAGATTTTGCTGCTATCTTCCCTGAAGATCCTAAAGCACCAGATTATCTTTTAAAAGCCTCTGATATTTCATTGACTACAGATCAACCTCAAATGAGTGTTAATTTGCTGGATCAGATCATTACAAAATATCCAAATTACAAGAGATTAGAGGATGTAAAATTTAACCGCGCAAGTCATCTTGATTTTGAACTACGTGATACGACACTTGCAAAAGAGGCATATAAAGAATTCATGGAGCAATATCCAAATTCACCTTTAGTTAATGATTGCCAGTCAAGAATTGAGAACATCCGCTACTCTATGGAAGAATTAACGGAGAAATTCATGCAAGAGCTAGAGGCAAACGGAGGTTTATAGCACTATAACCAGTTTTAAAAGCGCACAATGAATTTGTTTTTGACCTATGATTACGAACTATTTTTTGGCGCTCCAACTGGAACGGTTGAAAAATGTATTATCGAGCCTACTAACTTATTGCGCGAAATTTCGAAAAGAACTGGTGCAAAAATGGTTTTTTTCATTGATACCGGCTATTTAAAACAACTAGACAAATACAAATCTCAATACCCCAAAGTCCAACACGAATACGATTTAGTTAAGGAACAAATTGAAAATCTGGTTCAAGAAGGACATGATTGCCAACTACACATCCATCCGCATTGGGAAGACTGTACACATGATGGCAATGAATGGAAAATGATTACGGATCGTTATAAATTGGATGACTTTTCGGACGAAGAGATTTTGAGAATTATTTTAGAGTATCGTGACATTTTAGAAAGTTGGACCAATAAACCAATCCATTCATATCGCGCAGGAGGTTGGTGTCTACAACCATTTAACCGTGTGCACGAAGCCTTTAAAAAAGCTGGTTTAAGGTTAGATTCCACCGTATTTCCTGGTGGGAAATTTACGGCAGGAAATTACTATTATGATTTCACAAAAACGCCCAATAAATCAACATGGAAATTCAGTTCAGATTTATGTGAAGAAGACGACAATGGAGATTTTGTAGAGTATCCAATATCAAACTATCAATACTCCCTTTGGTTTTTCTGGCGCCTTTTTGGACTAGGCAGATTACAACCACATTTGCACAAACCAATTGGAGACGGTTATCCTATGTCTTCACCAGGGTTAAGAAAGCAAATGCTTACAAAAGGTATGAATTTATCGGCATCAGTTGACGGATATTTCGTTACGAAACTGCAGCAGGTCGTCAAAAAAAATGCAAAAAAAGGCTTTGATGAATGTGTCATAATTGGTCATCCGAAAGCGTGCACATATTTCGCATTAAAAAAATTAGAGCGATTTATTGAAAAGAATAAGACTAAACACACTTTTTTAACGTTTGCAGATCTTGATATCAACCAATGAAGTTTGTAACACGCGAACATATCGACACAGAAAAATGGAATAATCGCATTGAAAAAGATGCGGCCGAAAACGTTTTTTCATATACTTGGTATTTAGATGCCACTGCAGAAACATGGGGAGCATTAATTAGTGGGGATGATTTTGAAACAATAATGCCCGTAGCTTACACAACCAAGTTAGGTGTTAAACGCATGTATCAAGCACCGTTCACCAGAGAGTATTCTATTTTTGGAAATGGTTTCAATTGGAGTGAGGCTTTAGAATTTCTCACCAAAGAATTTAAGCATATTTCATTCAGAAGCGGTGACTTAGATTTAACCTCCACTTGTGAAAACAGACAACATCAAGAACTACAATTAACAGAAGACTACCCTAGTCGTTATCGTTCAAACGCCAAACGACTTATAAAAAAGGGAAACAAAATATTTCAGTTTCGTTTTGGAACAGATCCCTCACCATTAATTCAATTATTTGAAGAAACAGTTGCACACAAGGTTGAAGCTGTTGGCACGGTAGAAATTGACAACCTTAAACAACTGATGCGAGACGCCATTCAATTAGGAAAAGGCGAATTAATAGAGGTGACAGAGGGAGATAAAATGGTCGCAAGCGGATTTTTTCTAAAAGACAAAAAACGAATTACCTATTTAAAAGGAGCAGCACTTGAAGACGCCAAAAAATCAGGTGCTATGTACAGCCTTTTCAATTACGCTTTTGAGCGATATCAAAACGATTACGACACCTTTGATTTTGGAGGTTCTGACATTGAACCTGTTGCTAATTTCTTTCGAAAATTTGGCGCTACAGATCGAAACTACTATAATTACACCATTGACAATTCGCCTTTGTGGTTTAAAACCCTTAAACGGCTAAAAGGATAACATACATGAATAAGACCATTTTAATAATAGGAAGTTCCGGCGGATTAGGAACTGAACTTGTAAAGTATTTTGAGGAAAAAGGATATAATTTAGCCTTGCATTACCTCAATAATCCTCCAACAACTTCAGCCCAAAATGTTAAAACATACCAAGCAGACATTACACAAGAAAGTGACGTTGAAAAATTGATTGCATCTGTAGTTGCTGATTTTGGAGCCATTGACATTGTACTGCATAATGCTGGGGTTTCTAAAAATGGTATGTCATGGAAAATTGGAACAGATGACTGGAACGAAACGATTGCAGTCAATTTAACGGGTCCATTTTTGGTAAGCAAACATGTAATTCCACACATGCGCTCAGCAAATTTTGGACGTATCTTATTTATGTCATCCGTAGTGGCGCAAACGGGGTTTGTAGGTACAGCAGCGTACGCTGCATCAAAAGCGGGTTTATTAGGTTTGACAAAAACTTTAGCAAAAGAGTTAGCAAATAAAAATATTACCGTTAATGCTGTTGCATTAGGTTATTTCAATGTAGGAATGATTGATGATGTACCACTAGAAATGCAAGAGCAACTAAAAACGAACATTCCTGTTGGTGACCTTGGGAATCCGGAACAATTAGGCGCTTTAATAAACTACCTAATATCTGATCAGGCTAATTACTTAACAGGACAAACGCTTAACCTTAATGGAGGGCTTTACTCTTAATAAGAATAAAACTCAATTACAGCATCTAGTAAAACCAGTTTCACTGAGCGCCCTGTTATTTCTGTCCAAAAAAATATGCAAGGCGCCCAACAAACTAACAACTAATATGCTTTTAATATTTTCGTGATTGGTAAAATATAATACACCTCAAGCGTACTACTTTTACCGCTAGTTTTCATCAATTTATGATTAACACGAACACCAACTGCCCCCATTTCATAGCTCCATCCATAAGTTACTCCCCATTCATTTTCATGTTGTAAAGGATCGTTTATCGCATTTCTTTCCACATCTGGATGATCTGTAAAAAACTGGTTCGTATAATCAATTGCCTCTTGTTCATTATTATAAACTGGTGTTCCTACGGTTGTATAAGTAAATCCCAAATGAAAGTTAAATCTATTCAAAGGAGTTACCGCAAAGCCCATATTCTTAATTGCCTGACGCTTAAAAATCCCCAATAGCAATCCATAAACATTAGCATTGGCTTGAAAACTATAATGATTTGCAGGTAAAAGTCCTGACACTTTTTCATTATCAAATTTTCCGCGTACTGTTCCGTCCAAAGCTTGCACATTAGGAACAACACCTATTTGAGTAAAACCCCGATCATAATGAATATCTGCACCTAAAAAATTGATTCTACCCGAAAGTCCAATTCCGTACGTTCTATAAGGATTATCTGTAATCAAACTAGGTGCAAATCCCACTCGTGGTGTAATTCCCCAAAGTGGCCCAATATCTAAAATAACATAATCATGACGCGAATAGGTTGAATGCACATCATACCATACATTACCTTTTGTATCTGTTTTATCATAAAGGGCGTAAGTTGAATACCTTTCCCAAATCCCCGTTTTTTCTTTATGCGGATCTAATAGCGTGTATAAAGCATCCAATTGCAAACTAAGCTCTGGAAATATGTTGAACCCTCCACCAAAAGTATACTCCATATTGGCCCGCGCCTCTAGCACTACAAACGGAAGCTGTAAATGCATACTCGGCGCTAAATAGATGCCATGTTTTTTATTTGAATAAGCATAACCTCCTGCCACTGCAGGTTGAAGCAAGGCTCCTCTTACATCCAAATATCTCCGACCTAAAGAAAACGCACTAATCGGTGTAAAATAACCCGCAGCAATGCGCATGCCATCAGTCGTTGCAGTATCTCCTTTATGATTTCCACTCCAAAAAGAAGCTCCTAAATCAAAATGATTCAAACGATAGCGCACACCTCCTTTATCAACAACATTGTCCCACCCTAACAAAGGTTTGCTTTTTGAATACCCTACTGAATACCTTGAGAAACCAGGATTAACGTCATACCTATTCCAGGTTTTATACCACCAGCCATTGGCTTTAAAATCCT
>CAKZPK010000318.1 GCA_937139035.1 uncultured Crocinitomix sp.
GGTTCAACGATTCAAACTTGGGAATGGGACTTTGGTGGAGCTGTAGATCCTACAACATCATCAGAAGTTAGCCCTACTGTATGTTTCACTAATGTCGGAGAATTCAATATCTCTTTAACGATTACAAGTCTTTACGGACAAGTTAGTACTGCAACGCACACCTTAACGGTAAACGCCTTACCAGTAATGACAACACAATTGGACACAATTATTGACTTAGGAGGAAAAGCTAATTTGATCGCAACAAGTGTATCAGAAGGTGTTTATTCATGGACTCCTGAAAATCATGTTGACTGTATAGATTGTCCAATAACATGGGCAAGTCCAACAGATAGCACAAATTATAATGTTCTATTAATTGATGAAAACGGATGTAAGACTGAAGGAGACGTTATGGTTCTCGTAAACTTTGTAAAAGGAGTTGGTGTACCAAGTGCATTCTCACCTAACGGAGACGGAAGCAATGATATCTTATATGTTAAAGGACTTGGTTTAGCAGCTGTCAACTTAGTAGTTTACAATAGATATGGTGAAGTAGGTTTTGAAACTGACGATCAAGAAATTGGTTGGGATGGTACCTTCAAAGGAAAAATGGAAAACCCTGGTGTATTTACATGGACCCTACACTATGACTTTATAACAGGAGACAAAGGATTCCAAAGAGGAAATACTACTTTAATAAGGTAGGAACCATGACTTTTCTTTCTCTAAAAGAATGAAAAGTCCCCTATTCCACTGTTGACAAAACAACAAAACAAATGAAATCCTACGTTGCATAGGAGTTTTTACAAATGATTTTATATCTTTAATTAGATTAAAGTTGGCAACACAAACTAAACTAGCTAACAAATAGCGCCTTATGAAAAGAATACTAATTGCATCAATTACCGCAATTGCTTGCATGGCGACCTTTAACTCCCATGCCCAGCAAGACAAACATTTCAGTATGTTTACTGAATCGCCGGTATTTTTGAATCCAGCTGCTGCTGGTTTTTCAGATGAGCAGCTTCAACTCTTCACGAATTTTAGAAGTCAATGGCTCACCGTAACCGAAGATCCTTATCGAACTATATCTGCCAGCGTTGATTGGCGTATGATGGATCCAGAAGCAACTAAAGCAGCAAGCTTTATGGGTGCTGGCGTTAATTTTTACAATGATAAATCTGGTGTTAGTCAATACACTACGAACATTATCACCTTCCCTATTAACTATGCATTGCAAGTTGGGGTAGCTGATCATCTTTCGTTTGGACTTCAACCAGCATTTTACCAAAGAACAATTAACGGCGACAACCTAACTTGGGATTCTCAATGGACAGGTGTTGAATTTGATCAAGGAGTTAATAATAACGAACTTCTTTTAAATCAAAATTTAAACATTTCTCGTTTTGATATTGGAGCTGGTGTTTATTGGAATAAAAACTTAGAATCAGGATCAAGCTTCAATTTAGGACTTGCTGCTCATCACTTGACAAAACAACGTGTAAACATTTTAAATGATGACAGTAAGTTATTTAGAAAATTGACACTACATGGTGAAGGTAATTTCCAAACATCAAATACAAACGTGCAGATTAAACCTGCATTATTAGCCTTTTTACAAGGACCTAATAAAGCGTTGACATTTGGTACTGCTTTCAGATTTGCATTTAAACCACAATCTCAGCATACAGGGTATTTCAATAATATGCACATGACATTAGGAGGTTACCTTCGTGTAAATGATGCAATAATTACAACTGCTATGATAGAGATGCATACACTTTCATTTGGAGCCGCATATGATTTAAATGTTTCTCGTTTAAATGTTGCCTCTAAAGGTGTTGGAGCAATGGAATTCTTTTTAAGATATAGATTGAATTACCAAGGTCGTACATTGGCTGATCCAACAATTCACTAGAATTTACGATAATATTATATAGTAAAAGGGACGGTTAAAACCGTCCCTTTTGTATTTTTGCTGAATTGTTATAAAACCACAACTTGAAGATACTTTTACTTGACAATTACGATTCATTCACTTATAATCTAGTGCACTACATAGAAGGTTTTAATGTAACTGTAGATGTATTTTATAATGATCAAATCAATATTGAGCTTGTTGAGTCTTACGATAAAATTGTCCTCTCCCCTGGCCCAGGTTTACCAGTAGATGCTGGAATTTTAATGGATGTCATTGCTAAATTTCATCCAACCAAACCTATCCTTGGAGTTTGCTTAGGCTTTCAGGCCCTAGTAGAATTTTACGGCGGTACTTTATACAATCAGGAATTTGTTAAGCACGGTGTAGCAGAAATGGCCAATTTCAATCAAAACTCACGCCTATTTAAAAACACGGCCGATCAATTTAAAGTTGGTTTGTATCATTCTTGGGCAGCCAATCTTGAAAATTTCCCAAAAGAATTAAAAATTACAGGCACTAGTGAAAATGATGTATTAATGGCCTTTGAGCATGAGTATCTGCCTATTGCCGGCGTGCAATTCCACCCTGAATCTATCCTGTCAGAACATGGATTTAGAATTGTTGAAAACTTCCTTTTCAATTTTAAATAAAATGTCGTAGCTTTATACTACAAGTCCTCCACGAAGTGAGCAGCGACTTGAGTTTACCTCTGGTAAACGCCCATGTAGTATGTTTTTGGTTCTTAACGTTTTATATTTTAGAGCAATCTCAGCTTCAAGATGTCGGGCCTCACGAAAGTTTATTCTTTCGCATTCTGTTGAATGTTAACAGAGGATTTCAGACCCAAGTTGGTAGCTTTATCCATTTTTATTAGAAGAATTCCTTAAATGGAAGCTATGTGGGTTTTTTCTTTTTTTTGCGATTAGCGCAACTCTCCTATCGAATTTGTAAATTTCAATTATTAAGCCTATTTAATATTAATCATATTTGTCCTGTGCAATTAGTTGAACAAGAAAATCATATCACTTATTTGTACCAACAATTATAGACTAACGTACAATAAAATAATCATGGGAGAATTAAATACAATAAAACGCCTTTTTGATATTCCAGCATATCAATTGAACACTTTTAATTTAGATAAAGCTTTTTCTACAAAATATAACGGCGTCTGGAAATCAATCTCGTCCCAACAATTTATTGATCAATCCAATGCTATTAGTAGAGGGTTATTACGCTTAGGTGTAATGCCCAATGATAAAATTGCCATAATTTCCTCTACCAACCGAATGGAATGGAACATTTGCGATATTGGAATATTACAAACTGGAGCTCAAAACGTACCTGTTTATCCAACAATTTCTAAGGAAGATTATCAATTTGTGCTAAATCATTCAGAAGCCAAATATTGCTTTGTTTCTGACGCCACGGTATTGGAAAAGCTCAATCAGATTAAAGAAAATACGCAGCTCAAAGCAGTATTTACCTTTGATCAAATTACCAATGAACAAAACTGGAACGAAGTATTGCAATTAGGGGAAGACAAAAGCAATCAAAAAGAAGTAGACCAAATCAAAGAAGGAATAACCATTGACGATATTGCAACACTTATTTATACATCAGGCACAACTGGTAAACCTAAAGGTGTTATGCTTTCACACGGAAACCTAATTTCGAACGTATTAGCAACCTCAAAAAAACTACCCTTAGACAATGGAAAAGACGGAGCATTAAGCTTTTTACCACTTTGTCATGTTTTTGAGCGAATGATAATCTATTTGTATCAATATTCTGGCATTACAGTACATTATGCAGAGTCTATTGACAAATTGATGGAGAATGTACAAGAAGTTCAACCACAAATAATGACAGCAGTTCCAAGACTATATGAAAAAATTTATGACAAGATTTTAGCAAAGGGTGCTGATCTTACCGGCATAAAAAAGAAATTATTCTTTTGGGCGATTGACCTTGGACTAAAGTACGAACCCTACACCAAGCAGAAACCATTATATGCACTAAAACTTAAAATTGCACGAAAATTAATCTTCTCGAAATGGCAGCAAGCAATTGGTGGCAATATAAAACTCATGATATCTGGTGGTGCTGCACTCCAAAATCGATTAACCAAAATTTTTGCAGCCGCTGAAATGCCTATTGTCGAAGGATATGGACTAACAGAAACTTCTCCAGTCATATCATTTAACGAACCCAAAAGTGGAGAATATATGGTTGGCACAATAGGAAAGGTTATTGAACTAGTAAACGTGAAAATTGCAACTGACGGAGAAATTCTAGTTAAAGGCCCCAATGTTATGCAAGGTTATTATAAAGATACTGAAAAAACTGCAGAGGTAATGACGGGTGAATACTTTCATACTGGTGATATTGGAGAAATAACTGCAGATGGTTTTCTAAGAATTACTGACCGAAAAAAAGAGATATTCAAAACATCAGGAGGAAAATATATTGCTCCTACCCCAATTGAAAACCAATTAAAACAATCTCAATTTATTGAACAAGTTATGGTTGTTGGAGAAGGAGAAAAAATGCCTGCAGCAATTATACAGCCAAATTTTGAATACTTGAGTCAATGGGCCTTGCTACACAATATTGCTTTTAAATCAAACGAAGAATTGATTGCTAATGAAAGAGTAATTGAACGTTTAGAGAAGGAAATTAATTTCCACAATAAAAATTTTGGAAATTGGGAACAAATCAAAAAATTTGAACTTACTGCAGATGAATGGAGCACGCTGGGAGGGCAGTTAACACCAAAAATGAGCATGAAACGAAAAGCTATTAAAGATATATATATCGAATTATACGAGAGAATTTATCGTAAAGAAGAATAATTACTAATTTCTCTATTATCTTAATGGAAATCATAGTAGAAAAACTTACGTAATGGAAATAAAAACATTAAAAGGCATTAGCGCCCAAGAAATATTGAACGCCTTTAATGAGTCCTTTTCAGACTATTTTATTCCTTTTCATTTATCTCAAGCCCAATTAGAATCAAAAATGGAGGCTGATAAGGTAGCCCCAAACCTGTCTGTTGGAGTCTTCGAAAATGGTCAATTAATTGCATTTATCTTACATGGATTTGATATTATAAATAATGAAAAAATAATTTACAACGGAGGAACAGGAGTTATTCCTAACAAAAGAGGAATTGGCTTAACAAAACAAATGTATCAATACATACTGCCAAGCTTAAAGGAAAAAGGTATTGACAAACTAATACTTGAGGTAATCTCAGAAAATACACAAGCCATTAGATCCTATCAAAAATCTGGATATGAAGTGGATCGAGAGTTAATATGCTACAAAGGAGAAATTACTCTACCATTAACAAGCACTGACGTAGAAATTAAAGAATTACCCTCTTACAATTGGGATATATTGCAAACCTTTTGGGACACCACCCCAACTTGGCAAAACTCAATAAATGTTGTCAACGAATTAAAAGCTAGCAATACTTCACTTGGCGCTTATTACCAAAATCAGTTAGTTGGATATCTTATTTACAATCCAACTAGCAATCGGCTGCAACAAATTGCTATTAAGAAAACATTTAGGCAAAAAAAAGTCGCCACAGCTTTAATTCAGCAATTGTGCGAAAAGCACGGAAACACACTTTCAATCATTAATGTTGACAAGGCTTCAAAACCCTTAAACCTATTTTTAGAAAAAGTAGGTTTAAAAAGTTTTATTGAGCAATTAGAAATGAAACTACATCCCAAACGACTATCAACACAAGACGGTTTAAATACTTAAAAGTGTATAAATTCCACATTAATCTGGAACTCTAATCAGGCGTTTAAAATTGTTTTATATTTACAATTAAGTTGATTTTAATCAAGACCTAAACGCTATGAGTAAAAAAATTGGACTAAAAGAAGCCATGTCAATTGGTATTGGTGGCATGGTTGGTGGTGGAATTTTTGCAGTTCTTGGGTTGGCAGTATCTTTGGCTAAAGGAGCCACGCCTGTTTCATTTCTTATAGCCGGTATCATTGCACTCATTACTTCATATAGTTATGTTAAACTTTCTCTAACATATCCAGACAGAGGCGGAACAGTAAAGTTTGTAAATGAAGGGTTTAGTGTAGGCGTTTTTAGTGGAGGGATTAATAATTTACTGTGGGTTAGCTATATAATAATGCTTGCATTATATGCATCTGCATTTGGATCATACGCCCCCAACTTACTGCAACTAACAGGGGATACTAATATCGATTCGCATATATACTCTTCAGCAATTGTAATTTTGGCTACAGCCATTAACTATTATAGTATTTCAGTGGTTGGGAAAATAGAATCCTATGCTGTAATTATTAAGTTAGTCATTTTATTATCCTTTGTAGGTGTGGGGCTTTATGGTTTAATTGGAAATCCTCAACTTGGACAATTATCACCAGAAAACTGGGAATCTCCTTTCAATATTTTAACTGCTGGAATGGTAATTTTCGTGGCATATGAAGGTTTTGAATTAATTGCAAATGCTGCTCCTGATATTTCGAGCCCAAAAAGAAACATTCCTCGAGCTTATTATTGGTCGGTTGTTTTTGTAATCATTCTTTACGTAGTAATTGCCGCAATTACAGTTGGTTCTTTAGAGTTTAGCGTAATTGCTACCGCGGAGGATTATGTACTTGCGGAAGCTGCTAAACCAATGTTAGGTAAAATTGGATTCGCCATTATAACTGTTGCTGCATTAATCTCTACTTTCTCGGCTATAAACGCATCTCTTTATGGAGGGAGTAAAGTTAATTATGAAATTGCTGAAGATGACGAACTGCCTAAAGAGTTTACACGCAAATTATGGAACCAACCTATTGGTTTATTAAGCACGGCTATTGCCACAATTGTTTTGGTGAATACACTAAAACTAGAAAGCATCTCTACAGCCGGTAGTGTGGGCTTTTTATTAATATTTGCTGTTGTTAATTTTACAGGATTTAAATTATCTAATAAAACAGGTGCTAAAAAGAGCATTCCACTTATTGGTGCTCTGTTTTGTTTTATCGCAATGATTGCGTTATTAGTTCAGCACTTTTCAGTAAGTAAGGTAGATGTATTTATTGCGGTTGGCATTATTGTTTTTTGTTTTGTAGTTGAATTCATTTATAAAAAAACGGAACATAAAAAATAACTCATTTCAAGAGTTATCATAGTAGTTCTAGGGCTGTAATTGAGGGTGACTTTGATTTGTATACTGCTTCAAACACCAGTTATTCCCCTACTTGAACCCAACCTTAAAAGTGGTCTAATTTTTGATTCAATGGGAACACATAGAAATATGCCCACCCTAAAGAATCATTATGAAACAAAACTTAAACTTTTTTCTAATAATCGCTGGATTATTTCTCTTTTTCAGTTGCCAAAAACCAGCTACACCAAGTAATTTAAAGATTGAAAATATTGAATTTGAAGAGACACATGATGTGGTCTATTTAGATTTACCTGATGGAACCTACATGCCTGACAATCCTGACTTTGACATCAACAATCCGCTTACGTGGACAGGAAATATGGCGCAATATGTAAAGCATAATTTTTTCTATACAGTCAATTATCAAATTAGCAATTCTGGAGGAAGCTTAGCTTATGACACCGAAGTAGACCTTTATTATAATTATGATAATGGTGACGAGGAAGTAGAAACAATATCCATTGGTAATGTGTCTCCTGGAGCAAACCTCAACAAATCAACCAGTTTTATTTCTACAAACAAAGAATTGACTGAATGTTTTGGAGAAGTGTTTTGGTACTATTAACAGCCCGTGCAGTATTTACTTTTATTTGCTACTTTTAGTCAATACAAATTTTGCTACTAGGCATGGAAATACAGTTTAAAGACATAACTGCAAACGTTACGAGATTACATCAAAGATACACCTATGAAGGACTTATAGAAGGCGTACCTTTCGATAAAATGAATGCAAGAATTCTAAAAGACATTCCTAAAGAAGCTGAAAAACTCACTCATAATAAAAACTACTACTTAATTGAACCTGAGCAAACACCAATTGAGCTAGGAAGACCCTATCCATTTGGAAAACCAATGAGTTTACCAGAAATTGTGTGTATTGTAGGCCTGACTTGTTACCAAACTTCTAACCCTGATGTAGGTGGAATATCCAGATTAACTTTGATTATTTTCCAAAGCTCATTTGCTCCACCTTTTGACAATGATGTGTTAGATAGAATTAAACACATTCGTTGGTTTGCTTACGCCAAAGACATTACTTGGGAAGATTTTTAAAAATTGAGTATTCTAAGTCTTAAACAGATTAATACTCACAGATATCCTCACACTTGGTCAAAATCAAATCATCTAAAATGATTAATGCCGCCAATGCTAATTGTGAATAGTTTTGTGAGGCGTTTCTAAATCCTCCGTATTCTGAATGCCAAATCGTTGTAATTAAATCCTGACCGCCTTGCGTAGGTTTAACCACATTGGTCAAAACTCCATTTACGTTTCCAGCTCCCGCATGGTAACAATGCATAACAATTAATCGAAACCAAAGACTGTACTCCATGTCTCCTTCTACATTAATATCAAATTTGCGTAAAATACGCTTTGCCTCAGGCACACATGCCGTTCGAATTAAATGCGCAGATGCTTTCGCAGATTTATCAAAATCTTTTCGTTCGTCTACATATTTATCAACACGCAAACCATGATTTCTAGCAACAGATTTCATTAATTGAAATGGGCCAAGAGCACCAACATTAGAGTAAGCTATTTTTCCTGGGCTTTCTATCATTAAAATTGCTTGCGCATACCAAGGGTCAGTGTTATTTTCTGCAAAAACAGCTACACCTCTTGAAATACTAGGAAAAACTTTTTCAAATTGAAAGAAATCGTTTTTTCCAGTTGTCATAAATATTCTTGCATCTGGAGCTAAATTATGACGTTTACGTAATGTATCTCTATAGGCTTCTTTCTCGTCATCAGATTGTTTATTCCATTCCTTTAAAGGTTGTAATTCTAACACTTGTCTGGTACTTGCTACATTAAGAATACTCGTTTGGGGCGACATTTTCATCACAAATTTCCAAAAACTGGGTTGCGCTAATGTATCCCAACGCTCCTGAAATAAATCTGGTGTTTTTACAAAATTCATTGCTAAAGTATCTTGCTCATGCAATGTTACTTCAATCAAATGCTTGTCGTATTCAGTTTGCGCTTGAACATTCAAGGCTGTAACTAATAATACTAATATTCCTATCTTTTTTAAAATCATATTTATTCGCTCCGCTTCCGTTGTTTTTCAAAAATAAACAATCACTTGTTTTAAAATGACTTATGTACCAATAGATTTTTCACAATATAAATTTCAAAAGTTATTTTGGTTACTATATCAACGTATCTTTTTCAAGATTAATATATACTAGTGTCATTCTAACTTAATTCAGCAATAATCTGACCAAAAAAAAGAGACGACCTAAATAGATCGTCTCTCTTTGCAAAAAAATTAGATTGAATTTATTCAACCACCAATTTCACTACTTCTGTAGAATCACCTTTATTAATTCTTACAGTATACATTCCTTTTTCGAAATCACTTAGTTCAACTGGTAAAGTATATGTACCATTTAAAACACCATAATCACGCGAAGAAACTAGTTTTCCTTTCATGTCATAAACTTGAACCATTACGTTTTCATTTTCAACATTTCCTAATTCAATATTTGTATTAGTTGTTGTTGGGTTGGGATAAAGATTAATAGAGCTTGTTACGATCAAATTATCTTCTAAACCTACATAACCATTATCAACAGCTTCATCCATTGATGCAAATCCACCATTGTCAATTTGAGAACCTGGAGCAATTAAAATTCCAACCAAATGAACCTCATCTAAATTCCAATCAGGGTCAATTTCTACTTCAAAACCAACAGTGTGTGATTCACCAGTCTCAACAGTTGCAGGGAAACTTCCTGCCATTCCATTAAAACTTGGTAAAATAGCTCTCGCAACATGATCATAAACCATATCAGCAGCAGGCACTGGATTTGGAAGAGATTCATATCCTCCCATTACTCCTGAACCTCCACCAGCATAATAATTTGCTTGGTTATATCCACTAGCAGTTCCTGTTACACCATCCTCAGTTACAATTAATGCTAAACGATAGTCTCCAGAAATTCCTTCAACAAAATCAGCCGTAACAGAAACATTCATGCTTGTTGCACCATCAACATAATCAGAACCAACAGTAAGAACTGCTTTTGGAGCAATTACAACCTGCTCTAAAAATACACCTTCAACACCAGAAGGGTCAATATCATCTCCACGATCAACCAACATACTTGGGTAACCAGAAATAAAACCTCCAATTGCCTCATCATAAGGATCAACTGTCATTGGATCTCCATTGTGTACAGCTACACCAACAAAATGATCTTCATAATCATGTGCCATTTGCTCTAAGAAAACAGCTCCACGTGGACACCATCCACACCATGTACCAGTTGCTTCTTCACCTACTACTACTCTTCCATCTGCAGGAACAACAGGATTTAATGTCTCTACCTTTACGTCGTCATCTGCATCTTCGTCATCTCCTTCTCCGTTCACATTTGAAACAGTTGCAACAATGTCATTCTCGCCAGGAATTAATCCTAAGATATCTGCAAAATCAACTGTATAGTATTCTAATGAAGAAATACTTACGCCCGTTACATTTTCTGTGATAGTCTCACCATTATAAGCTAACGATACATCAAAAGAAGTAACATCTGCTGTTCCTAAGTTTCTTACAATAACTGAAGGAGAAACATTTGAAGATGCTAATCCTTTTGTATTGGTAATTTGAGTTGCTCCTAAATTACGCGTTGGCAATGTATAAGCAGTATGATCATAAGATACGTTATCCATAAAATATCCTGCTAAGTTGTTTCCTCCGTTTGCAGCATTGTTTACAGGATATAAATCTGCAGATGCAACCTGATTGTTAGGGTTGCTGAATTTACCTTGAAGTATTCCATCAATATATAATTCCCAATCATTCGTATTTAAATTAACCTCAACAGTTAAAGTAAACCATGTTTCAGGAGGATAAGTTGTTGTAATAAGTGGAGATCCACCAGCATCAATTAAAAGTGTGCCTTCATGCAACATTTGGCAATTCATAGAATACAGTGCTCCTATTGTAGTTTCACCTTGAATATTAAAGTAAGCACCTTTATTGTCCTCTAAGTAAAAGTCAGATTCAAAAACAAACATTCCAGTGTTGTACTCTCCGCCAAAAGGTACAACTACATCCTGTGGTCCACCAGTAGCAGCCGCAGTTGAAAAATAGATTGAATTTGAACCACTTTCCGCCATCACGTCTGTTACGGTAACAT
>CAKZPK010000319.1 GCA_937139035.1 uncultured Crocinitomix sp.
AGAAAACAAGTACACCATTTTCAAGTGTTTTTGCAATTTCTAATGCTACCCAAACACCTAACCTATTGTCCATATAAGGTGATTCTATAAAATCGTCTGACTCTCTAAAATTAGGTTTAAAAGTAAGGTTGGTTCCGCGATCAATCGTGCGTTCATTTACACACTGCAGTTGAGTTGATCCGTTTTCGTGCTCAATTAGCATTAATTCAGTTTCAATTTCTCCTAAACTATCGGCTCCAACTAATTCCATTCCGTCTATGGTTCGTGGTCCACCTATTTTAATAAGGTTATTGTCATAACCTACTGTGAAACCAATAGAATCCGTATGTGCAAATACAGCGGTAGTGGGATTTCCAAAAACTAAAACAACAGCGTCTTGAAAGCCATCACCACTTAAAATGGTAGGTGTCACTTTCCAATTGTGCATTTCATTTTTAACGTAATTTATAATGAATTTGGCAATTTCACCTTCATCTCCGCTTGCCCCTCTAATTGCTGTTAGTTCTTTCAATAATTGCATAGAAATTCTTCTTTTTTAAGTCGTTTCAATAGGTTTAACATGTACATTCGGGAAAGGTTCGAAGCTTGTTAATGCTCTGTCTTTTTCCGATCGATTTACGTTCAACTGAATGGTAGGTTGATTATTCTCAAACCCTTGATTGGTTATTTGCGCCTTTATTTTATTTAATGCGCTCATCACATTTCCTGTGTCTTGATACTCGTGTGTAATAATAAAGTTTGCTACAATATATCGCGTTTTTAATTGCGCTTGCTCTAGTGCCTCTTTTGCTGCTGTTTTATAGGCTGTAATTAATCCTCCAACTCCAAGGTTTGTTCCGCCATAGTATCGAACCACTGCTATTAACGTATTGGTTACTTCAAATGACAAAATTTGCCCAAATATGGGTTTTCCTGCAGAGTTGTTAGGTTCTCCATCATCAGAAAAACGGTCTTGATATTGCTCAGCTCCAAATCGCCATGCAAAACATACATGGCAAGCCTGGTGATGTTCTTTTCTAAGGCGATCTATATGCGTCTTTGCATCCGCTTTATTAGTGCAAGGAATGGCAAAAGCTAAAAACTTAGAGCCTTTTTCTTTGTAAAAGCCTTCGCTTACAGTATCAATAGTTAAATATGCATCAGGATTAGAAGTCACGGCGCAAAGATAAGACTAATTTATTTCATTAATTTGGCTTTGGCTGCTACAATTTCCTGAATAGGTTTTCCGTCTATTTTACACTCTAACCATGAAATGATGTCAAGGTACAAGAAGGAGCGTTTTTCAAAGGGATGATCTTCCAGTTGTTTCAACTTTCCATGTAAGCGTCTAAAGGCATCTTTTAATTCGTGCGGATAAATATTGTTAAGGCTTCGAATAAAAACAATGATTTCAGCTTGAACGCGGTGCATATCATCCATTTTAAGTAAAAACTTAAAGGTGCTGCGTATTAGGGCTTCAATTTGTTCATCTTTCCCAGCTTCATAATGAGAAATTAGGCGTAAAATTCTTGCATAACACATTAAATCTTGGCGCATGCCTAATTCCTTGTTTTTTATAATTTTATCCAAATAATAAATGCAATTATGTTGGTCATCAGCGCCAAAATGAAGGCAGGCAAATTTATAATAGAAAACCATGATGTGGTGCGCATCAATTTTTTCATGATATTCTTCCAACTCTAATTCAACTTGCTTTATGGTCTCAATTCCCTCATTAAAGGTTCCTTTTAAAAAGTGTAAATTAATCTCATTGTAACGGAGGTAAAGAAAACGCAATAATTTAGTATTGTCATTGTACCTAAAGTCCTGCCGTTGCAATGTTTGGTTAAAAGCGTCTAAAACTTGTTCAAACTTGGTGACATAACGTAAGTAATAGAGAGAATCTAGCAGGTAGTTATTTCCTTTTAAAAAAAACACAGGATTGGTTTGAACCATTTTTGGGTTAGAATCAAAAAGATCAACCCATTTATAGGCATTTTTATAGCTTGATTTAAAGTCCTGAATAATAAAGCTATACCAGAGTTGCGCCATATATAAATAAAGCTTTTCTCTAAATCCTAGTTGTGCCAAATCAAATGAGGGAATGTGATAGTAAAAATAGGTCCTAGTTCTATCAAAATCATCCTCATTTTTTGCATAGCCGTTCTTCAATAAAAAGCTATAGAGTTGTAATGATAAATTAGACAATTTACTCGCCAAAACATTTTTGATTCCAAGTTCTTTTGTAATAATGGCCAAATTATCCGCTCTAGAACTTAAACTCCTTGTAATGTATTGTGTTTCAATGATTTTTTCAAATTCAACAATTTCAAAAGCAATGTTATTTTCTTCGTTATCTAAGGCCATTTTTCTTGCTTTGTCTAATACTTTTAAGCTTTGTTGGTAAAGCCCTTTATTGTAAAGTATTGTAGCAAAATCAAGTTGCTCTCGAATAATTATTTGAGTTGTTTGTTGTTGGGGAGTAAGTCTTAAACTGACTAATATTTGTCGATATAGATTTGCTTTAGAATTGGAGAGTTGCGTTTTTTTTATGGCTGTTTTCTTCAATATCTCTGACTCATCATACACCTTCATTTTGTCTAGCAAGTTAAAAAGTGCGACAAAATTGGCATTTGAATTACCATCTAACCGACCAGAAAACAGCTTGAATTGTCTTTTTTCTGATTTAGTCAATGACTTAATCAATATAAATAAATTATTTTTTTGATCCGTAGACATTGTAAGTTGTATACTTTTTAACCTTCTGTTTTATAGGTGGTTTAACTGTTTTTTTTGCTCGTTTGAATAATGTACAAAAACAAAATATAAGCCAATTTCGTTCATCATTCAAATTTAGATTTGTGCTCAAATGTTGTAAATAAATTTTGATATGACCACAGAAAAGGTTGAAATATTTGATACCACACTTAGAGATGGGGAACAAGTTCCAGGGTGTAAACTAGAGAAAAGAAAAAAACTCGAAATAGCAGAAAGATTAGAGGCAATGGGGGTGGATATAATAGAGGCCGGGTTTCCAATATCAAGCCCAGGTGATTTTGCTTCAGTAAAGGCAATTTCCGAACTCATTAAAAATGCAAAAGTTTGTGCATTGAGTAGGGCGGTTGAGCAAGATATAATTGTGGCTGCAGAAGCGTTAAAGGATGCTGTTCAACCCAGAATTCACACTGGGATTGGAACTTCTGATATTCACATTAAGCGAAAATTTAACTCTAACCAGCAAAATGTATTAGAGCGCGCTAAAAATGCTGTGACTTTTGCTCGTAATTATGCTGCAGATGTTGAGTTTTATGCAGAGGATGCTGGTAGAACTGAAAATTCATTTCTAGCTCAAGTTTGCGAAGTTGCAATTAAAGCAGGTGCAACAGTTTTAAATATTCCGGACACTACGGGATATTGTTTGCCAGAGGAATATGGGCAAAAAATCAAGTATCTAAAAGAACATGTTAAGGGGATTGAAAATGTTATTCTGTCCGTTCATTGTCACAATGATTTAGGATTGGCAACAGCAAATTCTATTGCGGGTATTATGAATGGAGCACGACAGGTGGAGTGCACTATGAATGGGATAGGAGAGCGTGCAGGAAACACTTCTTTAGAAGAGGTTGTTATGATTTTAAAACAGCATGAGCAATATCAGTTCGATACGAATATTAAAACTCAAATGCTTTGCGATACAAGTCAATTGGTTGCAGATATTATGGGGATGCCTGTTCAAGCCAATAAAGCCATTGTAGGTTCGAATGCCTTTGCACATAGTTCAGGTATTCATCAGGATGGGATAATCAAGCATAGAGAAACCTATGAAATTATTAACCCAGCAGATGTAGGAGTGAATGAATCTAACATTGTGCTGACTGCCAGAAGTGGAAGAGCAGCATTAGCCTATCGGGCAAAGCAAATTGGCTTCAACTTGTCAAAATTGGAGTTAGATCAGGTTTACCAATACTTTATTAAAGTGGCAGATAGTTTGAAAACTGTAAATGAAAAAGATTTACTTGGAATTTTAAAAGCAAATGGACTTAAACCAACAACTTAAATTATGAAAACGTTATTTGATAAAATTTGGGATAAACATTTGGTGAAAACCTTGGACGAAAGTTCGGCAGTTCTTTATATTGATCGTCATTTGATTCATGAGGTTACAACACCGCAAGCCTTTACAGCAATTAAAGCAAAAGGTGTTAAAGTATTTCGTCCTAGCCAAACTACGGCTACAGCAGATCATAATGTGCCAACAGAAAATCAACATTTACCTATTGCAAATGATGCCTCCAGAAATCAGGTGGATACTTTGACTAAAAATTGTGAGACACATGGTATTGAATATTTCGGTTTAGGGCACAAAAACCAAGGCATTGTTCATGTTATTGGGCCCGAAT
>CAKZPK010000320.1 GCA_937139035.1 uncultured Crocinitomix sp.
TCAGTATTTTATTATAGGCAATTAGGTCTTTTACATAACTTTTATTTTGCTTTTCATTTTTCAATAAAAAGTCAACAAGCAGGCCTTTAGCTGAATTGGGCGGCTTTTCGGTAACCGCCCAATAAGTTTTTTGAATGTCTTTTATTTTAAATAACTCGTTCATTCGAGCGAGTGCTTTAGAAGTGCGGGCAAAAAGAACGATACCGCTAGTTGGTCTGTCCAGGCGGTGAACGGTTCCTAAAAATACTTCGCCAGGTTTATTGTATTTTTTTTTGATGTAGGACTTTACAAGCTCATTGAGCGGAATGTCACCCGTTTTATCGCCTTGAACTAATGTTCCGGCGGCCTTGTTGACTACAACGAGGTGATTGTCCTCATAGAGGATATCCAGGTTTGCCATTTAATATTGCTCTTTTTCATTAGGGAAATCGCTTGAACGCACATCTGTAATATAGCTTTCAAATGCTCCTAACATTTCCTCATAAAGGTTATGATATTTACGTAAAAATCTTGGATTGAATTCATTGTTTATTCCAAGCATATCATGACTGACTAACACTTGGCCATCAACTCCGTTACCAGCACCAATACCAATTACAGGAATATTTATGCTAGTGGCAACTTCTTGTGCAAGCTTGGCTGGAATTTTTTCTAAAACCAATGCAAAGCATCCTGTTTCTTCCAATAATTTTGCGTCTCGAATTAATTGAGCAGCTTCTTCCTCTTCTTTAGCACGAACAGTATAAGTGCCAAATTTATAGATAGATTGCGGAGTTAAACCTAAATGTCCCATAACAGGGATACCAGCCGATAAAATTCGTTTAATGGATTCAACAACTTCTTGTCCACCTTCTAATTTAACGGCATGTCCACCAGACTCCTTCATGATGCGAATAGAACTCGTCAATGCTTGTTTAGAGTCACCTTGATAAGAACCAAAGGGTAAATCTACAACAACTAAAGCTCTATTAATTGCTCTAATCACAGAAGATGCATGATAAATCATTTGATCTAATGTAATTGGCAAAGTTGTTTCGTGTCCAGCCATAACGTTGGATGCAGAATCTCCAACAAGAATGATATCAATACCCGCCTTATCTAAAATTTTGGCCATTGAAAAATCATAACCTGTTAACATGGCTATTTTTTCACCATTGTTCTTCATTTCTTGTAGAACGTGCGTGGTGATTTTCTTAACTTCTTTGTGTACTGACATGTTTTATATTATTTCAGCGGTAAAAATAGGGAATAATAAGATTATGAAAGCTGTAAAATGTTAAAAGGCGATAAGATCCTGTAGTTGAATGTTGGTTATTGACATAGAAACGCGAATTAATTGGTACATTTATTGTTTAAACATATATTATGAAAGTACTTGTTTTGGGGGCTAGTATGAATCCTCAACGCTATGCCTATTTAGCGATTAATGATTTAGTAGATAATGGTCATGAAGTATTTGCCTTAGGTAGAAGAGAGGGAGAAGTAAGAAGTGTGCAGATTTCTAAATCACCAACAGTTATTGAAGATATTCATACTGTTACTGTTTATTTAGGCGCAAAAAATCAGCTAGAGTATTATGAGTATTTGCAACAGTTAAAACCAAAGCGGGTTATTTTTAATCCTGGCGCAGAGAATTTTCAACTTGAAAAAGAATTAAGAGAGGCAGATGTAGAAGTCCTTTCTGCATGTACATTAGTGATGCTTAGAACGAATCAATTTTGAATAAAATGCGAATCAAATTAACCTATAAAGGACTAATAATTGCATTATTTACATTTGCGGTATCATTGACCTATGCGCAAGACAATTTGAAAATTAAAGGATTAAGTTTTGTAGGATCAAGTTCACCTATCGATAATGCAGATGTTGCACCTATTGTTACTATGAATGCCAATTGGGTGACATTAATGCCCTATGGTTTTGTGGGAAAGAATGGTGTGGTTACTTATAATTCAAAATGGCAATGGTGGGGAGAGAAAGAAGAAGGAGTGAAGGAGACGATAGAATTGTGCAAGGCGGCTGGGTTAAAAATTATGCTTAAACCTCAAATATGGATGATGTCTGCATATACAGGAGATTATAAATTACCGAATGAGGAGGAGTGGTTGAAATTTGAAAAATCATATGCCGAATTTATATTTTCCTTTCTGGAAATTGCTATTGCACATGATGTAGAAATGTTTTGTATAGGAACAGAATGGAGAGAATTTATAAAGGCTCGACCAGTGTTTTGG
>CAKZPK010000321.1 GCA_937139035.1 uncultured Crocinitomix sp.
AACTTCACCTTTTCTAAAAGTTACGCCAGGTTTTAAATTTTTCTTGCCTTGAATCAATTTTCCTTGCACTTCGCATGCAACATCAACATTGTTATAAGAAGAGACGGTTCCGAATCCTACGATTTTAAAATTTTCCTCTGCATTGGTAACAGTTGTACCGTTCAATGTTGGATAGAAAGCTGTTTTATTTTCTACTTCTTCGGTTTTATTGGCTCCAGCGAAATTGAGAGTGCCTAGCACTAAGCCGTTTACCGCAACAAAAATGATGATAATTATTATGTGTCTGAGTTTCATTTGTTGGTCTTAATTGATACACGAAGTTAAGCAAAACACAAAAAAGGCTCACTAAATTTTGACCGAAACTCTATTATATTCAATGAAATAACTTAAAGCAATATCAAAAGCTCTAATTGCATCAATGAAATGAAAGAAATACCTATAAAGACTGATTAATCGTTCAACCAACGCATAAATTTAGCCCATATACCTTTAGGTGGCTCTACATTTTTCTCTACACGTTTTTGCTTTTTAACTTCGATTTTTTTCTGCTTTGCTTTACTAATTGTAGCAGGTTCTTTTTGCTTGCGCTCTTTCATTACCTCTTCGTAATGACGTTTTTTCTTCGCTTTTTCAGATTCGCGTTTACTATCGAGTTCTATACGAACAAGTGCTTTTTCTCTATTTAGCTTTTGTTGTAAACTAAAATGATAAATACCTTGTTCATCTTTATATTCAGAATAAGATTCTTCTGATGAAATATGTGCTTTTGTTTCCTTAGGCTCTTTGCGTGTAACCTTGGCTGGTTTAATGTCTTGCGCATTCAATTGCATGGCTGCATCAAGTTCTGCAAGTGCGTCAGCTTCGTCTTTTTCTACTTCTTCTTCTGTTTTTACAGGTGCTTCTACAACCTTTTTTTCAGGCAATTCAATTTTACCTAATACTTTTAAACCATCAAGTTTAACAGTAGGAGCTTTAATGAGTTCAGCCTCTCTATCAACAGCAACTTCAACAAAACCAGCTTCTGAATCTTGTTCTTCGGCAGGTTCGTCATAGTTTATTTCAACGGCGGCTACTTCTTCCTCTTCTTCTTTTGCTTCAACCTCTTGTGTTACCTCAGTCTCTTCAACTATTGATTCTTCCGCAGTGTTTTCTTCAGTGCTTTCCTCCGCTACTGCAGCTACTTCTTCTTCTTCCTCTGCTAATTCTGGAACTTCAATTTCATTCACGGCCTCAACAATTTGTTCTAGTTCTTGAACATCATCATCACTTTCCGTTGAGTCTTCAATTGGGGTTTCTTTTATTTTAGGTGTTTCAACTTTAACAACCGGAATAGGGAATTTCTCCAAAACGGCGCTGATTTGATTGTCGTCTAATTTATAATTAGGTTCATTACCAATGGTTAAGTCGAATTCACTTTCTAAAAAGCGTTTTACGTCAATTGGTGTCAATCCGACTTTTCGTGCTATTTGTGCAAGCCTCATGATTGGTTTTTAAATGGTTAATTTCCTTGTTAGGATACAAATATAACGATTGCGGATACTTTTGATTAAAACTGATCTTTTATTTTGATAATTAATATATGAACGGTCCAGTACTTTTTCGTTCAATAATGTTTAGTTTAGATTGAAGAAAACAAATTAGAATAAGCTTGTTGATATGAAATTTGGAAAAGTTGAAGAGCCTGAATTAATTGATTTTACGTTGCCTGTAGATCATCCTGCAACGCTTGATGTGTTAAAAAACAATGGTGGCAAGCAGAAGGTGAAAATCCATGTAGGCTTTACAAAGTGGAACAGGACGGATTTAAGAAATTTTTATCCACCAAAAACTAAAGATGAGTTGGGTTACTATTCAAAGCAGTTTAATAGTGTAGAGATGAATGCAAGTTTTTATCGTTTTTTTCCAAGGGAGCAGTTTGTTAAATGGTCTGAAACGGTTGGACCTGATTTTCGTTTTTTTCCAAAAGTGAATCAAAACATTAGTCAGTACAAGCGGTTAAAGGATTGCGAGGCACTGGTTGATGAATATGTGGACGGTGTGTTAGGCTTAGAAGATAAGCTAGGCGGTGTTTTTTTACAAATGATGCAAAACTTTGCTCCAAAAGATTTTGAACGTGTACGTCATTTTGTAGAGTACTGGCCAAAATCCGTTCCCATTGCAATTGAATTTAGACATACGGATTGGTATAATGATGCGACTGTTGCCAATGAACTTTACCATTTGTTTGAATCCAATGGGATTTGCAATAATATCACTGATACACCCGGCAGAAGAGATTTGATGCATATGCGATTAACAAATCCGAAAGCTTTTGTGCGTTGGGTAGCTGCAGATCATGAGTTGGACTATGAGCGTTTAGATGCTTGGGTAGAGCGAGTAAAAGAATGGACGGATCAGGGATTGGAAGAGTTCAACTTTTTTATTCATCAAAAAATGCCAATAGACCGCCCAATGTTAAGTACCTATTTTGTTGAAGCTTTAAATAAGCGATTGAATTTGAAAATGAATGTACCTCAAAATTTATATCAACCTGAATAAACCAATTAAGAAGCTTTCTAAATTCAATAGATCGTAGCTTAGTTGAGTGTTGATTCATTACATTTGCGCCTCATGGAAAACTTTGATCAAACATATATAGGTACTGGCCCAATTTCAGTTATTGATGCTTGTGTTAAAAATAGTACTGGCAGCAGTGTCTTAATGATAGATGAAAAGGAGCAGCTCGGTGGAGCATGGGTTGCAATAAATGTAGGAGATTATGGTTCTTTGGAAATAGGTTGTCATATTTGGTCATACAATAAAAAGGCTTATGATTTTCTTCAAACTTTTTTTGATTTAGATTTAATAGAGCTCACTCCGCAGCCTTATTTTATTAAAGGGAAAACTCGTTTGATTTACGATCATAAAAACGGTTTAACTACGCTTAAAAATTCATTAGGATACTTAAAGAAATTTGATTTAAAAAAACTTGGAGGTTATTTGCGTCATCACCCTGCAGCTCGTTTTCCTTTAGTACCTAAGAAATACCTTTATCCTAAAGGAGGAGCAAGAGATTTGCAGAAAGCCATTGAAGAGAAAGTTGCTAATTCAACAATTACTACCGCCTTGCAAACTCAAATTACTACATTAAATAAATTAGATGCAGGATGGGAACTCGTCACCGCCGAGGGAAAATCATACGTTACCAATAATATTACCCTAACTGCAACAAGTGCTATAAAAGAGATTAATTATTTAGGGAAAACGATTCAATTAAGTCACCGCTATTTAAATTACACTCATTTCCACCTAGTTGTTAAAAATGAATTATTAAAACCTTGTTCTTATATCCGTGTTTTAGATGATAAAGTAATTCACCGCGTTAGTGATATTACCTATCAATTGGAAACAAAGGTTGACAAAGGTCATACAGTGATTCTTGTTGGAGTTTTTGATGCAGAATTATCTGAGCTTGAAACTGCAGGTGATAATGATGAAAAAGCAATAAAGTATATTGTTGATTATTTGGTGCGCAAAGGTTTTCTAAATCAGGAACCTACTATTGCGTTTGCTCAAAAAAATAAATTTGAAACTACTTATATAGCTCCAGAGCAAATAAATGAGATAAATGATTTAGATGAATCTATAAGTGTTATGGCAACTACAGATTTGATTTATGGCGTTTATTTTAAGCTCAAGGATTGGGTAAAGGCTAAAGTTTAAACCGGTTGTTTTTAAAGGCTTCATTCAGTTCTTTAAAATCCAGTTGACCATTTACTGACTTTAAGTAATCAAATACAACCAAGACTTTTTCTAATTGTTTTTGTTCACTTTTTGGCTTGCCCATTATATGCAATAAACTTCTTTGTTTACCTGGGGTTAAAGAATGAAAAATCTTGTTTCCTTCCGGATCTTGATAGCATAATTCTGTAAAGGCCTCAGGGACGCCCATTCCATATTTTGAAGTATCCTTTTCAACGGTTATTTGCAATGTGTCACCGGTAGTTACTTTTAGTTTTTTCCGAATCTCCTTATTAACCATTATGAAATAATCTCCAGCGCCATTAGAGAGTAGGGCAGCATGAATTTTAGGAAGGTCATTTATTCCACACAAGACTCTTTTATCACCTTCAAGCAGTGGTTTTACAATTTTGCGTGGCACAATTATTCTATAATCCCACATTAATGCAGATGTTTCATCCTGTTTTAATTTTGTCTCAAAAGTATAAATCATGGTTTTAAATGGATGTAAAAGCAAAAGGTAGTAAATCCCGCAAAATTGTTATTAAAACAACACTATTTTTTTTACTCGGCTCTGTTGCAAATTTAATTCTTTTCTAATTAACACTTCTAAACCGATTGAAATAAGAGGTTGATTGAATGGTATGCTTATTGCACAGGATTGCTTCATTAGTCTTAATTCAAAAATGAACCTAAATGAAAAAATTAACCCTTCTAGTGTGTTGCTTCGCAATATCGCTAAGCTATACCTATGCCCAGTCTAGTGTTGATAAAGAATATCATTTCTTAAGAGAATACAAAGCTCCTGATTTCAAACAAAAACGTTTTGATATTGGTTTAAACCTTTATGGATCTGGTGTTACGGGAGGTATAAAGTTGCATAGTTTTAATGAACGTTCTAATTTTAATTATTCGCAATATGCAAATAGTGCCAGATATCAGGGGAGTCTTAATGTAGGCTTATTGACAGATATAGCCTTGTACAAAAATGAAGATTTTAAAGACTTTAGCATGGAATATGATATCGTCTTAAACACACAAAATCGATTCTTTTTCAATAAAGAGTGGTTTATAGGTTTTCATAGTAATGGAGCAATTGGTTATGAAAGTGAAACAGATTCAAATCCAAGTGGAAAGAATACAGAGTTAAGCGTTAGCATTGTTCCTGCATTATCAATTGGTAATGGACGCTTAGAGCCTGTGACTTACGCTAGAAGCGCAATGGATATAGAAAAATCTCTTACTAAAGGAGGTAGATTAAGAACTGATTATACGAAAGGTCAGCTCAAAATGATTGCAGATGAATTAGCAAGAATCAATAATGTACGATTTTATGATTTTAGATTACGGAGAATAGAACAGTTTGAGGCGCTTGATAATTTAATGAAAGAAGTAGGAGGTGTGTCTGATTTTGATATGGTTTATTTCTCGCATCTTTCTGACGCATATTTGTACGCTCAAAGTTTTACGCGTTATAGCGGTTTTAGAACAGAGTTAGGAATTGTTAATAAAACAGATATTCGTTTGTGGAATCCTAATGATGTTTTGTATCAAAGATATAATATTTCAGGTTTTGCAAATGTAATTTATGATTTGCCTAAAACTTATGCTATACAACATACCTTTTCGGCAGGAGCAATGGGAGGCCCTGAGCTAATTGAGAACAATGGTATTGCAGTTTCTACAACGCCTATGTGGCTAACTGGAGAGTATCGTTTGGGATTGTTCCCAACGACGCGAACTAATTTAAATTTTGGAGTTAAAGCAGGAATGTATTATGAGGAAGAAGTTGGGACTGCAGTAGGTTTTTATTCGAATGGTAGCATCTATTTGTCACCTCAATTCAGATTATCATTTAACGCTGGTGTTAAATGGGGCGAAAACTATGTAGAACACTCAACTGGTGGAATTATTCCATCTGTTTACAATTCATACGACGGACTTACATTTAGAGGTGGCATCACTTTAAACTATGCCATATTCTAATCGATACACCAAAACTAAACTATACCCATGTCCAAACCCCATCTTGCAAAAGCTGTAAGAATAGTCTTAATTCAAAAATGAACCCAAATGAATAAAATAACCTTGTTTTTAATATGTTGTGCGTTGTTCGTATTTAACGCTGCTCATGGTCAATTTAGTAAAGAAAAAAAGTATAATTATTTAAAAAATTATAAAGCTCCAGATTTTAAATTGAAACGATTAAATGTATTATTTGATTTGGATGGAGGAAGTAACGCCAAATATTCAAATAAAGCAGGTCACTTTGCCGAAAAAACGTCTTTAGCCTATTATCAATATTCGAATACAAAAAATTATCAAGGTAATTTTAGAAGTTATGTCAGTTCAAGAATCAATTGGGATAAATCGGATTTAGGTTCTACATTTTTTTCCTCTACAGGTTTAGGTATGCGAACAATTAACCGTTTTTATTTTAATCCCAAATGGTTTGTTGGGGTCTATGGTTCAGGGATTGTTAGTCATCTATATCGGTCAGAATTAGAATTGGACAATGTAGAAGCAATAGGCTTGTCAATAAACCCTACGTTATCAATAGGTAGCGGAAGGTTAGAGCCCATTCAATATGCCCGTAATGCAATGGATATTGAAAAACAACTTAAATTAGGAAACAGGTTAGGAGACGATTATTCATTCAGTGAATTAAATCAAATAGCAAATCAATTAGCCCAAATCAATAACGTGCGTTTTTATGATTATAGATTGAGAAGAATTGAACAATTTGAGGCTATTGATGCAACACTTAGAGAAATTGGTGGAATTAGTGATTTTGATGTCGCTTACTTTGCTCATTTAGCTGATGCTTATTTATATGCTCAGAATTTTCAACGTTTTAGCGGATTTCGAAATGAGGTTGGAATCGCTTCTTCTTCAAGGTTTGATCATAGTATTTCTGATGTTGAAGTGAATAATAGATTGAACTATAATGTAAACTTGTACTATTACTATTCGTATAATTTACCGCAATCGTATGCAGTTCAGCACACTCTTTTTACTAGCGCAATTATAGGAGTGGATGTGTTTAATAATTCTAATATGGAAGAACCATTTATTACGCAGAATGGATGGATTAATTTAGGGTATGAAGTTGGTTTGTTTCCAACTACAAGAACAAATTTTAATTTTGGAGTTAAAGCAGGTGTGGAGTCAAGTGGGGCTGATTTTGGATCAGAATTATATGCAAATGGAGCCGTTTATATAAGTCCACAGTTTAGGCTGTCATTTGAAGCTAATTATAGTCCTGAATCAGATTATAGAGCTCCTAATTTTATGGCAATTCCATCAATTACTACAGGATCATATGAATATGTTTTTGGAGGATCAATAAGCATTCAATACGCCATATTTTAATAACTTTAGGGCATAAGAAAAATTATGCTAGATCAAGAAGCGCAGCGCAAGCATTTAATAGCGTTAGTAACAACAAGAA
>CAKZPK010000322.1 GCA_937139035.1 uncultured Crocinitomix sp.
GATCAACGAACCATATATGACCGAAACTCTACCTCAAATGGCAGAAGAAAGCCAAAGTACCTATGCATTAAGATCAGATGGGATACATGAAGATCAAAAAATCCCGCTATACGACATTCACGCTGCTGCTGGTTTAATACCAATGTTTGAAAATCCAAACATGAATAAGACAGATGAGTTTATCGTTATTCCAAGAGCTCCAAAATGTGACGGTGCTATTTTCGTAACAGGAGACAGCATGTATCCATTACTAAAAAGTGGAGACATAGTAGCATATAAGTGGGTACATGATATTCCTGATGATGTATTTTGGGGGGAAATGTATTTAGTCTCTGTTATTTCAGGAGATGAAGAATTTGTATCTGTAAAGTATGTTCACAAAGGAAAAAACGACGATTATATAAAATTGGTTTCCCAAAACTCTCATGTTGAACCGAAAGAAGTTAGGTTGTCAAAAGTTCGCAAAATGGCAATGGTCAAGGCTTCAATTCGAATAAATTCAATGGCATAAATAAACCTTTTCAAGCGCAAAACAACTCACAAATACCGTAAGCCTCTGATTACGTACTGTTTATCTAAAAAGATTACAATCTATAATTGTTCCTAAAGGGGTGTTTAAACTCATTAAAGTGCAAATAATGCAATATAGTGCCATATTAAATACTGTTCAAAAACCTGTTTTAAATTGCCAAATGTTACGGCAACTGTTACGCCTACTGTTACCCCTGCCGTAATTATCGAAACCATTCTATCAATTCAATGGGTGGGCTATCACTTAACAAATCATTTCAAAATCAAGGTTAATAAATAATCCTTTTTCCTTTATTTCAAGGGGTTTTCAAGCTATTGTGAGATGGTTATTGCTACGAATTGATGAATACCAAGCAAGTTAGCCGTGATTGTTGCACATGAATTGTAAACGATTCGCCAATATGCACAAACCGTTTTTGGACAAAAATATATTGATTCTTTGTGTTTATAAAGGATTGGAGGGGTTTTGTATTATTGTGCAATGTTACTTTTGGTTATACCCCTTATACAACGACAGAATTAAAGCCGTGCATGTAATACAAAAGTTTGTATTAATGTCACGTACTTTGCTTCCTAGTTTTTCAGATTTAATGTCCAAAGAAAATTTAAGCACCTCTGAAGAACGAAAAGCAAAGAGAATCAAAGACGTTTACGATTCTTTTAAACCGAATCCAGAAATGTCTGTGAAATTAGTGAATTCGAATATTTTTCATTTAATAATGGAAGTATATCGTAATACACTTCAAAAAAGGGGAGACTCTCCTGAATCTTTTCATATCTATGATGAATTTTTGAAAGAAAGTGACCGCTTATTAGATACTTGGAATCGTCAAAAAATGAACTAATTCAGTTCAAAGTTCGATTGGTTTTTTATTTACTCCACTATTTAGGCTGGTCAGACGGCAGTGGGAAATTATGTCTCTAAAAATTCGAGATCCAAATAGATTTCATTATTCAATGAATAGAGGAGGGTAGTTTTGCGGATTGCAAAATGTATTTTTAAATCGGTTGTATTTTGTCGGGCTTTAAATTGGTAAGGTATAATGTCTCCTTTAAAAGGTATTTCAATTATATAATCAAATGAATCTTCGTCTTCTTTAAGGTAAGGCGAAATATAGGTCTCAATAGAATCTGGTTCATACGAATCATTTTCTATTGGGTTGTTTAGGTGAATTTGTTTATACCGAGTATCCTCTAATTTAATAGTAGTTTTAGAACCCATTTTTTTGAGATTTAAAATCCATTTTAACTTTTCATTCTCAGCTTTATTTTTTTCTGATTTCTTTCGAAGAATTATAATTAGAAAAATAATTAAGCCAACTGCAATTCCAATTAATCCAAGCCAAATAAATAGAGGGTTATTATTCTTTAACCCTGCACGTACCATTATATATCCAAGAAACAAAATCCCCAAGGTAATATACAGTCCGATAGATTTAAATATGCGCATTAGTTTTGTGGGTTTATTTCGTTTAACAGATTATTATTATTATTATCCAAAGTTTATAAGTAGGATAGCGAGACCAAATTGATATATGCTCAAGTCAACTCCAGTCCAATAAATGTATATTTCTAGGGTGAGGTTTAATTCTTTAAATTCATTTTATAGTGCAGATGCAGAAACTTTATTTTTGACCAACTAAAAAAATGATCGGTTCGTAATATATTGTTTTCATCTTTAAAAACGTGAATAACCTCTTTAATTGGAATTCTTCGATATTTTATCACACCTTTTTTGTTTTGATGTAACCGATAATACCCAGTGCCGGGAAAACGTCGTTTATTAGAAATAAGTTTTACTGAACCATCTTCCATTAAATCTACTTTCAAGATCACAGTAACATTACCATTTGTTAGCGGGAAAACAACCTTCACATGTTTTGTTTCTGAATCATCTAATTGAAAGGCGCTATAAAAGCCAGCGTATACTACCTTATTCGATTTTATTGATTTTCTCAGCCAACAAACGTAATTGGGCTCTTCCTTTTCATTATTTAAGTGAATGACGTTACTGGTCATGCCGTAACTTGTTTCCAAAGGACTAAGAGGAATATTTAATTGTTGCATTTTAGTGCTGACAGAACGAATTATTATTTTCGCAAACCAACTAATTGGTGGAATCCATCTTGACCAAACCTCCATATTATATTGGGCGGTTTTTTCATAAAAATGTTTAATCTCTTTTGCTAATTCATCCTTTAAAGGGGTCCCTTGATCAATCACCTCATTAAAATCACTCAGTAAGCCACCATCCTCGCTAAAAACAACTTTCAGGTTTTCTTCATTTGCAAGCTTTTGATAAAAGGCATCACCAATTATTTCTTGCCCCGCTAATGGCCCTTTTAAGTACGGTAATTTTGTATAGTCTAATTTACGTCCAGTGGTATTAAGCCAAAATTGAATACTAGATTGAATTATTTTACTGAATGCCATTATTTGAATATGCTAGTTGTAGAAAGACAAATCCTTCACAATTTACGAATAATCCAGAAAGGTAAGAATCTAACGTTATTTGCCTTTGCCTTTAAAAATAATTGCAATGGTATAAAACATAATTTTTAAATCCAGTGCAATAGACATGTTTCGGATATAAAGCAAGTCATACTTCATCCGTTGTACCATTTGCTCAACATTTTCGGCATAGCCAAATTTAACCTGTCCCCAAGAGGTAATTCCGGGTCTCACTTTATGTAGGTACAAGTATTGCGGATCATGTTTTGATATTTCATCAATATAATGCTGTCTTTCTGGCCGAGGACCTACTAAGGACATGTCTCCAATAAGTACGTTCCAGAACTGGGGAAATTCATCAAGTCTGGTTTTGCGCAAGAATTTACCCACTTTCGTAATTCGGCTATCATTACTGCTAGACAATTGCGGTCCGTTTTTTTCGGATCCTACATACATTGTTCTAAACTTGATAATATTAAATGGCTGTCTATTTTTTCCTACACGTTCTTGCATGAAAAAAATAGGTCCTTTAGAAGATAGTTTAACTGAAATTGCCAGAATAATGTAAACAGGAATAAGGACAATCAAAGCAATGGCAGAAGCCATTATGTCAAAAATTCGTTTTGATGAAATTTGCCAATCAGGCATATTACTCGTATTGGTTGTAAGTAATAGTGCGCCGAATATACTATTCATGTGTACCTGTCCAGAAAGGATGTCGTATGCATCTGGCATAATACTAATGCGAATGTCATAACTGGATAGCTGTGTAATTATACCTTTTAAACGCTCATGATCTGAACTTTCTAATGCTATTATTACTTCATCTATACTTTCGTCCGCTAAAATTGCTTCAACATCATCTAAATGTCCTAATAGAGGTAAACTCTCTTTTAATTCATAGTCGCTACCATTAATATTAACAAACCCAACAAAATGATGACCAGAAGAAGGTTTTAATTCTCTAATCTCTTTCAATATTTCCACGGCTTTGCTACTACCTCCTATAATAATCGTTTTAAATCCAAACTTACCTGAGTGAATTCGCTTGACATGAATCGTTGTCATGATTAGCCTTGGAAGCAAAGTAATCGTAAAGTGCAAAATAAAAAGGGCAAAAAACAATTTGTAATATTGCTGATAGAGGTGAAGGTGCTCAAAGTCGTTCAGCAATACACTAAAAAAGACAATAATTACACCAATGCTGGTTCCAAACAATGTATACTTAATTGTTTTTAACCGATAATTTCTTAATACGTTGTGGTAAGTGCCTTGCAAGGCATACAAAAACATCCAAAAAAATGGAACGATAAGAATTCCGAGAAAAAAACCTTCCTTAAATGTTAGTTCAGCCTTTTCAATAGATGTTATACGGTAGACATAAAATAAGAACCACGTGATGGCCGCAGTTAAAAAATCAAAGAAAACGAGTAGTATGGTCCGTTGCTTTTCGGTCATTAATAATGAACTACTTTTACATTGTCTATATAAATGCGACCTTCATCAACTGTACTGCTCTTTACTGCTAAAAAGAAAATTTCATAACTAGTTGCACCCACATCAAAACTTACATCTTCTTTTAAATCAATGTATATTTTTTTCCAAACTTCTTCGCCATCTGTTTGCGGATTCATAATGATAAGTGGAGTGTGTTCATTTACACTGCCATCAGGGTAGCGGGCAATTACTCCCATAGCCAATGAATTATTGTTTTTATAATCTAATTCCAAGAATACATCTTTTGCCTGAGGAAGATCCATAAAACTAGCAGTACTGCCGGTGTATACAGAATCTGTTGCAGTTAAAAATATGGCTCCACATTTTTCACCATGTTGCACAATGTCTTCATCATCAATAAAAATCATGGTAGTATCTGAGGTTGGTCCTTTTACAAAGCCAATACCTGCATCTTCAAAATCTTCATTAAATGAGAAAGCTGTTTCCCCTTTATAAGTTATTGTTGGTGATAAATGCAAAGTATCATTTAATGCTAAACTTGCAGTAACCTCGTAAGGATTGTAGAAAGGGTATCGAATACGTGTACTTGAAATACCATTGTTTTTAATTCCGCCAAAAATAATGAAGTTATGTTCTCCTTCGTCTAATACTGGGATTTTGCAAGGAACTTCAAAAACTCCCAATGATCGACCATCCATAAAAATCCAAGCATCAGAAATACCATGTGAATTGGCACCTTGTGTTTCTTGATTTGTAGTTAAGGAAAATTCGTTTACAACTAACCATGAGGGTGTAATGTCATCTTGTTTACAACCAATTAGAAAGCTCGAAAAAAGGGTGATTAAAAGTAGGTTTTTTATCATTTGGTGCAATTACGTTTCTTTCAGAACGCAAAAAAACATTAAATATTTTCCTTAATCAAGTTTCCGTTTAACTTTAATTTTTCCATTATCTGCAAGGCTATGTTTAAAGCATACTCTCCGTCTTCAATTGAAACTATTGGAACTGTGTCATTTTCAATTGATTGAGCAAAGGTTTTAAGCTCTTCTTTTATGGCGTTTGAGGCAGCTACATCCGGTTTAAAAATTTCAATTTTTTTCTTTGCTTTTCCTTCTCCAAGATCAAATACAATATCAAATGGGTCAGGTTCCGTTTCTAAGGTTGTCATTTTAACAATTTCAGCCTCTTTACTTAAAAAGTCAATAGAGATGTAAGCGTCCTTTTGAAAAAAGCGTGATTTACGCATGTTTTTTAAAGAAATACGAGATGCAGTAAGGTTAGCTACACAGCCGTTGTCAAATTCTAAACGAGCATTTGTAATGTCAGGTGTTTCACTAACTACAGCAACACCAGAAGCACTTATACGTCTCACTGTTGATTTTACAGAACTTAGAATAATATCTAAATCGTGAATCATTAAATCTAATACAACAGGAACATCAGTTCCACGAGGGTTATATTGCGCAAGGCGGTGCGTTTCAATAAACATGGGATTATTGATATAAGGCAATGCGTTTTTAAATGCTGGGTTAAAACGCTCAACATGTCCAACCTGAACTTTAACTTCTGCTTCTTGTGCTAATAAACGTAGCTTTTTCGCCTCTTCGTTCGTTTGAGTAACAGGTTTTTCAATGAAAACATGTTTTGAATTACGAATGGCAACTGAGGCTATATCAAAATGAGATATAGTTGGCGTTACAATGTCAATTACATCAACAGCATCTATAAGGGTTTTAATATCCGTATACCTTTTTAGTCCCATTTCACTACTGGCAAACTCAGCATTTGCATCATTTGGGTCATAAAATCCTACAAATTCATATAAGTCGCTTAACTCAAGAATAAGTTTAGCGTGAATTTTTCCTAAATGTCCTAATCCAAAAAGACCAATTTTTAGCATAATGTGAGTTTTTAATGAGAATAGCTACTGAAATCAATACCAGTACTAATCGTTTAGCAAAGATATTCAGAAAACTAACCGCCCTTTTTTCTTTTATCAGTTCTTATTAACATTCACACTTTAATTTTGTGAGTATGATTGACTTATGCTAAATTACCGTTAGGAACACTAGCTTATTCGGATTTTCATTTTAAAGGTGGTCTTAAAAACAGAATAAAAATTTATTTTTGTAGCTCCTTTAAGGTGATTGCTACTTATCCTTATGAATAATTCAATGCGTATTAAACGATCCGAGCTTTTTCTTTTGCTGTTATGCATAAGTGTAAATTGGGTGTATGCTCAAACGGAAACCTTCTCTTACACTGGTGCTGTGCAAACATATACAGTTCCGGACGGTGTAACGCTTGTCGAAATTGAAACATGGGGAGCACAAGGAGGATCTTCTACAGGATTGGACGGAGAACCTGCTACTGGCGGTTTAGGAGGATATTCAATTGGTAAGCTTTCTGTCATTCCTGGTCAAATATTAAACGTTTATGTTGGTGGAGCTGGATCTGCTTACGGTGCAGGAGGTTATAATGGCGGCGGTCAAGCGGCAAGTGAATATGGCGCTGCTGGTGGTGGCGGATCAGATGTTAGAGTGAGTCCTTATGGTTTGTCTAACCGTGTTATTGTCGGCGGCGGCGGAGGTGGTGGTTCGTTTGGTATTTATGGTAGACTTGGCGGAGATGGTGGTGGATTAATTGGAGGTGTTGGAGAATTTGGTGCAGGATATTTTGCGGGAACTGGAGGTACTCAGGTTGCAGGTGGTACTGCTGGTTGTTGTTTGGGTAGTGTAAGTGCAGGAGATTGTGGTGTTGGAGGAGGAACGGGTTATTATCGTAATGCCGGAGGTGGTGGCGGTTGGTACGGAGGAGGATCTGGTTCAGGTTCTTCCGGAGGATGCGGAGGTTCTTCTTATATAGATGGTTTAACTGATGCTACGACTTCTGCTGGTATTAAAAGTGGGAACGGTTTAATTGAAATCAGTGTGGCATGCGACCCACTTGAAATTACTGCTTCTACAGATGAATTGTGTGAAGGAGAAGAGCTTACGTTGACTGCTGTTTCTGATAATGGAGGTTCTATTTCCTGGGATGGTGGCGCAATTAACGGGACTCCCTTTATTCCTGGTTCAACAGGAGTAATAACTTATACCGCAACTAGCGATAATGATGAGGATTGTTGGAGGTCTGTAGAGATAGAAGTATTCGAATTACCTGAAGTAATTGCTGCGGTAGATTTTACAGAAATATGTTTCGGTGATGGGGTTGTATTTTCTCATTCAGGAGATGCCGATACTTATTCTTGGGACCCGGACGAAGTAAGCAGTGGTGATGATTATTTTCCTGAAATTGGAATCGAAACATATATTCTAACAGGAATTGATGATATAACAGGATGTGAAAATACAAGTACAATAGAAGTTTTGGTTCATGATTTACCAATAATAAGTGCAGGAGAAGATCTTGCCATATGTTTGGGGAATGAAGTTGTATTATCAGGTACTGGTTTAGATGTTGATGGAGATTATAGTTGGGATGGCGGTGTAATAAATGATATCGCATTTGAACCAGGATTTACAGATACCTTTATTCTTACAGGTACTGATGCAAATGATTGTGAAAATAAAGACACTGTTCTTGTTACTGTTTATGAATTGCCAGTAATTGAGGCAGGGGTAAGTGATACGGTTTGTTATGGAGAATCTGTAGTGCTTTCAGCAGAAGGATTAGTTGATCCTGATGGTTATGCTTGGAGTGATGGTGTGATGAATGAGACTCCTTTTGTCCCAGAGTTTACAAATATTTATTACTTGGAAGGTATAGATGAAAATGGCTGTTCAAATATTGATTCTGTTTTAATAGTTGTGAATGAATTACCAATTATTGACGCAGGGGAAGATCAAGCCGTTTGCAATGGAGCGGTAATTATGCTAAGTGGAAGTGGTGCGGGAGAATTTGGAATGTATGAATGGTCGGGAGGTGTTTTTAATGAGATAGAATTCATGCCAACTGAGTCTGTAGATTATGTAGTAACAGGAACAGATGAAAATGGTTGCGAAAACACGGATACCGTTTCTGTAGAGGTACATGATTTACCTGCCATTGATGCGGGGGTAGATCTTGAAATTTGTATTGGAGATGAGGTTGTATTATCTGCTTCGGGAGCAGGGATGGATGGAACTTATAATTGGGAAGATGGAATTTTTAATGATATTGCTTTTGAGCCTGGCTCAACTGAAATTTATGTTGTTTTAGGAATAGATGCTAATGGTTGCGAAAATATTGATAGCGTTCAAGTAACTGTCCATGATTTGCCTACAATTGTTGCAGGAGATGATCTTGAGATTTGTACAGGTGAAGAAATTGTATTGAATGGAAGTGGAGCAGGAACTGATGGGACTTATAATTGGAACCACGGAGCATTTGATGGAGTTGCCTTTGTTCCAGCATCATCTGGCAGTTATGTTTTAGTTGGTGTAGATGCCAATGGTTGCGAAAATATTGACTCACTTAACCTAGTTTTGTTGCCAGCTCCAGCAATTAATGGGGGAATTGATCAACGCCTTTGTATTGAGAGTGAAGTAGTACTAGCAGTTGTCGATAAAAACGAGGAAGTAGAATATTCATGGGACAATGGTATTGAAGATGGGGTTCCATTTATTGTTTATAATGAAGCACAAACTGTTTATACTGTTACTGCACGTAATGCTGATGGATGCGAAAATACGGATGAAGTTTGGGTAGAAGTTATTAACTGTGATACGATTTTGGTTTTTCCAACTGGGTTTTCTCCAAATAATGATGGTGTAAACGATTTTCTAGTATTTACGGGGATTGATTACAACCTGCAAAAATACCTTGCTGTTTATAATGAGTGGGGAATGAAATTGTATGAGTCGTATGATTATCAGAACGACTGGGATGGTACGAATCAATTGGGAACGTCATTTGAAAAAAACACAGATTTACCTGTGGGGACTTACTATTATATTTTAGAATATGATGATAATGTCGTTAAGAATTATGTGTACATAGAGCGGTAGTGTATAGAGTGAAATTAGAGTTATTATTAAATGTTTAAAAAGGTTGTTTTATTGTTGTTGTTAATTGGGGTAGACTTTATGTCTATTGCGCAACAAGAACCTACCTACACACATTTTACATTTAATTCATTAACCATTAATCCTGCTGTTGCGGGTAATAAAGAATTATTAACAGTAACGGCATTAAGCCGTGCACGTTGGTTAAAGTTTCCCGGAGCACCAAGAACGCATAACCTTACCATGCATTCCATTCTAAAATCAACTCGTTTGGGTGGTGGTTTTTCATTCTTGAATGATTCAAAAGGGCCAATGCAATCAACTGGAATTGATTTAGATATTGCTTATCGTCTTCCGCTAAATGAAGGTGTACTTTCTTTTGGCTTAAAGGGGGGCGTCCGTTTTTTATCCGTTGGCTTGCAGTCAGAGGTTGTTACGGTTGATGCAGGGGATGCAGCATTTCAAAATGATGTTGTATTAAAACCATTGCCAAATTTTGGATTTGGGGTGCATTATTCCCGCAATGATTTTTATGCTGGTTTTTCTGTCCCCAAATTATTTGAGAACAGATTAAACGTAAACACTGTCAACAATAATTCATTTGAAGAAAGAAATTATTATTTCATGCTTGGTGGCGCATTCGATTTAAATACAGACCAATCCGTTAAGTTGAAGCCTTCAGTATTAGTTAAAATTACAGAAAGTACTTTAATTCAATTTGATGCTAATTTTCTGTTTTACTTTAATGAAAAATTTTGGTTGGGGCCCATGTATAGGTCAACGAATGATATTGGACTATTAGCGGGATTGAATATTAATACGCAATTAAAATTTGGTTATGCGCTAGACTGGTCGTTTGGCAATAAAACTGCTACCTACAATAGTGGAACACATGAAATAATGCTGAGTTATGACTTTGTATTTGATAAAAAACAAGGAATCGTTTCTCCGCGCCATTTTTAAACAAAAATTAAATTGAATCAATGAAATATAAATACCTCTTTTTACTTGTAATGATTTTATCCTCAGTAACCCTGATAGGGCAAAACACGGATAAGAAATTAGAAGAAGCGCAAGAGGAATTTGAAGGCTTTGGCTATGATCAGGCCATTGAAAAATTTGAATCAATTGGATTATCGGAAATAGCAGACAAAAGAAAATTAGCAATTAGCTATTGGCGAACAAATCGATTGAACGAAGCCGAGGACATTTATTCCGATATCGTTAGGTCTGAAGGGCATATAAGTGAAGACCTTTATAATTATGCTGCAATTTTAAGAGAGAACAGAAAATATGACGTTTCGGAAAAATGGATGAAAAAATTTGTTGAAATGAACCCAACAGATACTCGTGGGCAAGATTTTCTGGATAATTTATCTGATTTCGGAAAAATTGTAGAAGATCGAGGAAAACAAAAAGTGGTGCGTCTCAAAATAAATTCTGAGGAGCAAGATTTTGGCGGCGCTTATTATGGTGGAAAACTTGTCTTTTCTTCTAGCGGGCAACATTCTAACGCAGTTTTAAGAAAATGGAATGGAAATGGAAAAGCCTTTTTAAAAGTTTGTTCGGCTGATATTTTGCCTAACGGAGAATTGAATAATATTACTGAGTTTGAGGCTAAGTTTAGTCGGAAATATCATGATGGTCCTGTAGCTTTCAATTCGACGGGAGATCTTATGATTATTACGCGTAATTCGGATCAATCCAATACTAAAAAAGGACAGAGAAAATTACAGTTAGTTATTTCTAAAAAGAAAGATGATAAATGGCAAAAGCCAGTGCCTTTACCTTTTAATTCTTTGGATTATTCGTGTGGTTTAGCCTCAATAAGTGGAGATGATCAATGGCTTTACTTTGTCTCAAATATGCCTGGCGGTTTTGGCGGGACAGATATTTATCGTGCATCAATTAATGAGGATGGAACCTTTGGCAAACCTGAGAATTTGGGCGGGAAAATTAATACGGAAGGAAATGAAATGTTTCCATTTTTTCATGCAAATGATCATATCTTGTTTTACTCGTCAGATGGGAAGTTAGGACTGGGAGGTCTTGATGTTTTTGTGGCTGAGGTTCAAGATGATTTATCAATTGGAAATGTATTTAATCCAGGTAAACCAATTAACTCTAATCGAGATGATTTTGGTTTGGTCATAGATTCAGATCAAAAAAGAGGGTATCTCTCTTCAAATAGATTTGGAACTGGGGTAGATGATGATGACATATTAGGAGTAGAGATAATTGAACCATTTCTATTTGGACGAATTGTGCAGGGAGTGGTTAGAGATCAGGATGGAGAATTGGTAGATAGTGCTGTAGTATCATTGTTAGATGGTTTTACTGGAGAAGAAAAACAAGTTATAACGGATGCTTCAGGAAGATATCGATTTGATAATGATCGGGTAAATAGTTTTTCCATTATGGCTGAAAAGCAAGGTTATGTAAAAGCTGAAATCATTTCTAGTTCAGAAAAAAGAAGTGTCTTGGATTTGCGAGATATGGTGGTAAGAAAGCATACTAAAATTTCTTTCAAATTATCAATAAAAGAAACAAATACCGGTTATCCTGTTAGTGAAGTTATTG
>CAKZPK010000323.1 GCA_937139035.1 uncultured Crocinitomix sp.
CTAATTTATTATATTTTTTCTGGTTATCTTTATGTTTCATGATAGAGCTGAGCTCGTTTTCATTTAGGGCTTTATTTTTTCGGCCATCTTTCAAAATACTTCTACCAAACACGCCAATGCCGTTTGAATGGCATGCGTCAAGAATGATGAAAAGTTTTACCTTCTCATTAAATAAATGTAGTAAATTGATAATTTCATGTTCCATTACCATTCGATCATAAAAACATAAAAACTCTATATTTTCTTTTTGATACTCAAATTTAAACGAAGCGCCATGACCAGAGTATGTTATGACAACATAGGCCCCATTTGGTTCTTTATTTGCCATGTCAGCTATGTCTTTTAGTTTCTTGAAGAAGGCGCTTGACGTTGCTCTTTTACTTTTTATAGATTCGGTTTCAATATATTTAGCGCCAGACTTGCTAATTAACTCTTTCATGATCTCGACATCTTTTTCACAACTCATCATTGCCTTGTCACTGCCATATGCTTCTTTAGAGACCCTCCCAACTCCTACATGTAAACTATATCCTTTCATAAGGTTTGTTTTTAGGTTAACAATTTTAATTAAGTGATAATTTATAAAAAATAACAGAAACCTTTCTCTTCGCCATTTTTAAATGATTTATCGTTGTTACAAATCTACGTCTCATCTAATCACTGTTTTTCACCGCTTTAAGTGATTTATACCTCCCTGAATTCAGTTAGTTAATGCTAGTACCCCCACAAACACGCGACATTCTGCTATTAGTTAGATACTTATATCAGTAACGTGTTGCTTAATGAATAAAATCTAAAGCCCGCCTTCTAAGTATTAATTACTAAAAAACAACTACATTTGCACCGAGTTTTGGTTTCTGAGCAATCGGAATTAAAATGGGAATCAAGTGCCTTTTTGAAATACAAAAGAATTCTTGAACTGTTCCCGCAGCTGTAAGCTTCAAAACTTTTGTACATAACCACTGTCCATTAATTGGCGCATTGAGATCTTCGAAATGCAAAGATGAACAGACGGGAAGGGTGCAAAAGCAAGGAGTAAGTCAGAAGACCTGCCAATCTCAAATAAACTAGTGTGCGTTTAAGCACAGCTTTCGGGATAAAAGCAAAGTTTAGGTGGTACATTTCTGTACACTTATTCTTCGTTTCTATTCTTTTTATTAATCAGGCTCATAAAAAAAATGAACCGAGCCAAATATTTAAAAGAATGAGAAAAGTATTATTATTTGGAGCAATTATGCTCATGTCAGTAGCTGGTAAATCCCAGTTTACTCAAAGTGATTTAATTTATTATGTTGGAGAAGGTCCTGATACTGCGGTTATCGTAGTAGATTTTCTTGATGAAACAGCAGATTCTTCTTATGCGTGGGGATATTTGTTTGATGCTGCAGATGCCGTGACTGGTGGAGACGCACTAACAGCTATTGTTGCTGATGAGGAGAAACTAGATATAGTTATAGAAGGTGGTTTTTTAAATGAGATTCATTATAATGCACACTCTGGTGTAGGAGGAGATCCTAATTATTGGGGAATCTGGAGTAGAACAGAGGAGACTGAGTGGGAGTCTAATGATGGACTTACTGAGGTATTAACCAATGGTGATTGGTGGGGATGTTCTTATACAGATTTTGATCCTGCAATAACACCAGGAGAACCAATTCCTGCATATGAATCTGCAAAATATGATGATTCAATGATTCAGTATTGGGTTGGAGAAGGAGCTGATTCTGCAGTTTTAGTTGTTGATTTTGTTGTAGGTCCTTCAGGTGAGGCAATGAGCTACGCTTGGGGATACAGATTTGATGGAACAACAGATGGTGAAACTATGTTGAATGATATTGCAGCAGCAGATGTAAACTTAACAATTGATGCAGGTCCTTATTTAAATGATATTTTATTTAATGGTTTGGCTGGTTTAGCAGGCGATCCTAACTACTGGGGAACTTGGAGTGGTACCAATTTAACAGATTGGACAATGAATATTGGGATATCAACAACTATCAATCCTGGTGATTGGTTTGGTTGTTCTTATGATACTTGGCCTGCAAGACGCCCATTTAATCCAATTTCCGCTCTTGATTCTGCTGATGTTACATTGTCTGATGTTGAGTTTTTATTTGGATCAGGTGAAAATAAAGCAGTATTAGTAATTGATTTTAATGAATGGTTGCCAGGTGAGTCTTATACATTTGGTTATTTATTCGATACAGAAACAATTACAGCTGAAGATGTAATGATTGGTTTGGAAGAAGCGGGTGTGTTTGGACTTGAATTTAACTTAGACGGTGGATTTTTGAATGATATCATTTATGGTGCATCAGGAGAAGAAGGACTTGCCGGAGATCCAAATTATTGGAGTACTTGGAGTGCAGAGAATGTTGGAGGTTGGATTGTAAATACAGGAATTACAGAAGAATTGTCAGACGGAGATTGGTTTGGTTGTTCATATTCTTCATGGGCACCAGCTACACCGCCTAGTTTGCCTGAGATTGGATTTGCAGTTTGGGGAATTGATGAAGAAGCAACTTCTCAATTAACTTTATATCCGAATCCTGCTACTACACAATTTATGGTTGAATTGACGGAGAATGCAGTGGTTGAAATAGTTGATGTACAAGGGAAATTAGTGTTGAATCAAAGCTATCAGGCAGGTTTAAATACAATCGATATTTCAGGTCTAGAAAAAGGTGTTTATATTGTTACTGCAATGGTTAATAACCGAATTGCACAGCAAAAATTAATCATTGAATAAAACAACGCTTATTTAAAATAGGAATTAAAAAGGATGCAATTAATTAGGAACATATGTACGAGTTATTGCATCCTTTTTGTCTTATTTAGTAGTGCGCAAGATTCTTCAAGAGTTTTGAAAACTGTACCTGTATTTGCAAAGCAAGACAGTGTATTAAGATTGGCAATTATTAGTGCAACCATTCCTCATTTTGAATTGAAGGCGGCTAAGTTTGATGAACTAGGTGCTGTGGATGTAGGAGATGCATTAAAATATGTGCCAGGTGTGCAATTGAGAGATTATGGTGGAATAGGAGGTGTGAAAACACTTTCATTCAGAAGTTTGGGAGCAGGACACACCGCCGTGCAACTGGATGGACGCCAAATTCCTAATGTGCAAACTGGGGTAATAAACTTGTCGAGTTTTGAACTGTTCGGCTTAGAGAAAATTGCTTTTAGTTCTGGACGTGCAGTTGATTTACGGTCGTCAGCAACGGCATATATTCAAGCAAATACAATCGCTTTAAATTCAATATTAGCTAGTCAGCCGGCAAAATTTCGAATGGGAATCTATTCCAATTCAACTACCATTAATTCTTATGAGAATGGTCTGTATTTGCAAACCAGATTAGGAAAGCGTTTTTTTATCGGTGTGCAAGGTTTGGTTCGTTTTGGAAATGGCCAGTATAAGTTCATTCATCCAGAAAATCAAGCAGATATTATTCACACACGAACCAATACAGCATTGTTTAATTATAGGGTTCGAGGAGTTGCGGGGTTTGTAGGAGATAAAAACAGTGTTACTTTAAGTGCTTTTGGAAATCAGAATGAACAAGAATTGCCAGGTGCTGCTGTGTTGTTTAATCCTTCAAACGACCAAAAATTATGTAATAGTGATTGGGGAGTAAGTCTGAATCATATTTTACGAATTAATAAGTGGAACTGGCAAAACCATGTTAGCTATCAAGATAATTATACCAATTATTTAGATCCTTTTTATCTGAATTTAGATGGATTCATAGATGTGGAGTACGATCAGGATAATCTAGATGTCGGAACTATTCTTTCAAGGTCATTTCGTTTTCCTGCAGAGCGAATCTATATAGGGACTGATTTGATTGCAAGTAATTTGGTAGGGAATTCTATTGTTGGAGATCCAAATCGAATTCAAAGTAATAGTGTTATTGGAGGTAGTACTTTGTTTAGTAGGTTTAAGTTGGATGCTAACATAACAGCTCAATTGATTAAGGATGAATATAATTCTACGTCAGTTCAAAATAGAGAATTTTTGAAGTTTTCACCATTTATAGCAATAGGCTATCGTCCTTTTGCTAAAGCTGCATTTCGCATTCGAGCGTTCTATAAAAACACATTCCGAATGCCAACTTTTAATGATTTGTACTATAATTTTATCGGAAATACAGGCTTGTTACCTGAGGATGCCAGCTTATTTAACCTTGGTTTAACTTATGGAATTGAAAAGAAAAAGTGGTCTGCAGAATTTACCGTAGATGGATTTTACAATCGAGTGAAAAATAAAATTGTAGCAATTCCAACCAAAGATCTTTTCAATTGGAGTATGCAAAACATTGGTGAAACAGCTATTCGAGGTGTTGATATAGGGGCTTTAGTCGTTTTTAAACTCAATGAATCTCAACTCACGCTTAATAGCAATCATTCGTTTAACTCTTCTATTGATGTTACTGATATTTCAAGCCCAACATATGGTCATCAAATTCCATACACTCCTTATTATAGTTCAACTAACGGAATAAGTTGGTTCGTTAAAGGATTTACTTTTAGTTCTAATGCACTAATTTCAGGTTATCGATTTTCGTTGAATGAAAACATATACGCTAATCTTTTACCCGGCTTTGTCGATATTAATTTGGGAGTGTCAAAAGCCATTAAGTTTAATAAAAGCGACTTAAAAATCGATTTTAAATTAATGAACTTATTAAATAAAAATTATCAAGTAATTAGGAGTTTCCCTATGCCAGGGAGATATCTGCAATTACGATTAAAATATACATTGAACAAATGAAATATTATTACATCATAGCAGTGCTTTTAGTTTTAATGGGCTGCAAGAAAAAACCTGAACTGCCTGCGGTACCTGAAAAATACGAAACAGGAATAATAGTGTTAAATGAAGGTTTATTTGAGCAAAACAATGCTTCATTGAGTTTTTATGATGGCACAACTGCTTATCAACAAGTTTTTAAATCTGAAAATGGAAGGGGATTAGGAGATACCGCTAATGATTTTAAAACCTATTCGTTTGGAGGCAAAGAGTATATCATAATTGCTGTGGATGTTTCAAGCCAAGTAGAAATAATTGAACGCAAAACCATGAAATCAGTTGCGCAAATTCCGTTTTTTGATGGAATAAATGCAAGAGAGCCAAGGCAAATTGAGGTTTACGGAACACGCGCATATGTTTGTAATTTTGATGGAACAGTTGGTGTTATAGATTTGATAACAAAATCAGTAGTTGATTTAATTGAAGTAGGAGCAAACCCTGATGGTCTGGCAATTGTCAATGATCGACTCTATGTTTCAAATTCCGGAGGACTACATTATCCAGTTTATGATTCCACCATGTCGGTTATTAATTTATCATCCTTAATGGTGGAAGAAACATTTGAAACCCGCATTAATTGTTCGCAAATGATTGTAGATGATCAGGATGAAATCTATTTAGTTTCACGCGGGAATTATGGTGATATTCCACCAGCTTTATTGCGTATTGATCCAATTACAAATACTGTGATTGAGACAATTGAAATGCCAATTTCTTCTTTAGCTTATGATAATAATTGGATGTATTATTTCAATGGCGAAGAAGATGCGATTTATCGTTATAATACGTTGACAGAAACAAATGATGCCTCTCCTTTTATGGATGTGTCAAGCTATGATACATTTGCCGGATTTATTTTGGACAAAGCTAATGAACGATTCTTCTGTCTTGACGCTAATGGATACGTTAATTCATCTACAGTTACAGCTTATAATATGTCTGGCGAAATTTTATTCGAATTTCAAGCCGGGTTAATTGCAAACGATTTGATTTTCAATAATTAGATTTTTTTATCAAAATTCACGAAACGAAATACTATACAAAATACGGAGTCTTAAATACCAAGTGCTCAACACAAAAAAATATACAAATGAAATTACTTTTACCATTATTATTCCTCACTACTTTTGTCACATTTGGACAATTTGCGCCATCAGCAGGTATTCCAGGAACAACAGCAATTTATAAAGATTCAAGTGCAATCGTAGAATGGGCAACAGAGGTCGTGACATTTTCACGAGGGTTAGAAGATATTGAAAATCCAGATGGTCCACTGGCATCATTTGGAGAAGAGTCGGCAGCATTAGGTTATGCCGAAGGAAATAGTGCAGATGTGGTTAGTTTAGGTGATATGGGTTCAATTACTTTAGGGTTTGAATATTCTTTTCAAAACGGACCTGGGCATGATTTTTTAGTTTTTGAAAATAGTTTTTCAGACGATTATTTAGAGTTGGCTCATGTTGAGGTAAGCTCTGATGGTGAGCGTTTTGTTCGTATTCCATCTATTTCTAATACACAAACAGACGAGCAATCTGGCCCCTTTGATAATACGGATGCTACGCAAATTCACAACCTTGCAGGAAAATACAGACAAGGGTATGGAACTCCGTTTGATCTAGAAGATATTGCTGATTCTGCAGGGATTGATTTAATGGATGTTAAATATGTTCGTATTATTGATGTAGTAGGGACTATTAATCCAGAGTTTGGAACTTTTGACAGTGAGGGTAACATCATCAATGATCCTTATAAAACAGATTTTGAAAGTGGCGGATTCGATTTAGATGCCGTGGGAATAATTAACAGCAATAACCCAAGCTTGTCAATCAATGAAACTGCAATGCAACCCGTAGTTGTTTATCCTAATCCAACTCAAGGAGCATTGTCTATTCGTACAAATGCAAACGTAAAGCAAGTTACTTTAATAGATGAAATTGGACGAATAGTTTATCAAGGAACTGATGAGGTGTTGGATTTAAAGCAATTAGGAATTAGCACAGGTATGTACATACTACGCCTCGTTGATGAAGAAAATAATATTCATCAAGAGCGAATTAGTTTTATTGATTAATACAGAATAATTGCTTCAATTAGCTTTGCTCTTTTTTGTTTTTAACTACAAAAAATGTATAAGCTAAAAAGAGTAATACAACCACTCCTAATATTTTCCATGCAAGGTAGTAAGTGCCCATAAAATTGGTTTTGGTTGTTTCTAATGTATTGTTTTTCAAATAGAAAAGCAAATTTTCGGGGCTGAATTGTTTTTTGATCAGCATCTATTCTCTACTTTATTAGGAGAAAAAAATGTTTACTTTTATTAGAATGAAAGTTTTAATGATCATAACGCTTTTGGTAAGCAGTTCTTTTAGTTTTGCGCAGAGCAAACCTATCAATGGTTTAATAAGTAATGCGGAATTTAAAGTATTGTATAGGGGCTATAAAAATCAGATGGAATTGGTTGTTTGCAAAGCCTGTGATTCTATTTTCATTTTCTCTTCAGATGCTGAAATTAATCGGCAAGATGAAGTCTCATTTTCTGTTAAACCTAAAGCCGGAACTCGAAATTTAACCTTGACTGTTAATTGTATTAATGGAATGGATACAACTGAATTGTGGTCAGAACGGTATATCGTAAGAGCATTGCCTAAACCAAAAATCTATTTAGGAGGTATTGATATCAATTCAGATTTCAATCATATAAAAGAAATGAACTTATTTGCGCAAAAGCGCTTTGCTGTTAGGTATGACATGGATGTGTATCTAACAAATATAAAGTTCAGTTTAACTGAATGGTCCATTAAGGTTGGAAAAAGGACATTTACCAATTCCAATCAAAACATTACAGCAGAATTTAAGGAGGCCTTTAAAAAAGCAAAAAAGGGAACAGCCATTTATTTTGATTATGTATCAATTATGGGACCTGATGGAGTGGCTCAAAAAATAAATCTGAACCAAACATATTATAAAAAGGCAAAACGAAATGCAGATTACGGTGTTGACCCAAATCAAGACCGTTATCTTTATCCTGAATCTGGAGGATAGTAATTGGTTTAGAAATTAAATTTCAAATCACGTTCATCCATAATGTCAAAAGAGATTTTGAACTGGAAATTTTTAGGTTGTTCTTCTTTTGGCAATGCGAATTGGTTACTAGCAACGCTGAAAATGGCATAAGCACCTAGTCGCAGCCTTTTTCTTGCAATTTTAAAGATCCGCTCAGCACCGAAATAGGCTTCGGTATAGAAATAATTATTGTGCTCAGGTAAGTAGATGAATCCGCCTCCAAAGGATGTTTTAATCCCCGTCTTTTTCATGAATGGAATTTTATTCATGATTGCCCCGTTAAAGTGATGAATATAGT
>CAKZPK010000324.1 GCA_937139035.1 uncultured Crocinitomix sp.
AAATACTTTCTTTTTTAGTCCATCCTTTCTCTTGGATACTGATAGCAGTGGCAATTGGTTTGCTAACAAAGAGACCAAAACTTAAAAAATGGTCGCTCCGTGGAGCAGGGATTGCAGTGCTATTTTTTACTAATACAGTTATTTTTTGCGAGTTTACAAGGTTGTGGGAGCCTGATGGAACCAAAATAAGTGATGTTGGTCATTATGATGCTGCTGTAGTTCTAGGAGGAATGGCAGAGTATGATAATAATTTAGAACGATTAAGTTTAAGAAGAGGAGGAGATAGAATTTGGCAAGCGATAAACTTGTATCATTTAGGAAAGGTGGATAAAATAATGATTGTTGGTGCTAACGGAGATATTTTTGATAAAGGATTAAATGAAGCCGTGCAATTTAAAACCGTCTTATTGGAATGGGGAATTCCAGAAGCAGACCTTATTATTGAAGCTAATTCTAAAAATACACATGAAAACGCGGTGGAAACCAAAAAGGTTTTAGCCAACCATCCTGAGGTCGAGAACTTTTTATTGGTAACATCTGCCTTGCACATGCCACGCTCCAAAGCTTGTTTTGAAAAAGAAGGTTTTACTAATTTTGATGTTTTTACAACCGATCATTTCACTGGTCCTAAGCGCGGATATTCATTTGAGCAATTTATTGTACCTAACATCAGTAATATGACTGATTGGAGCAAATTAATTCATGAGTGGATTGGATATATAGCTTATTTAATGGCGGGGTATGTTTAGCGCATAAAAAAGCCCTGACAAAAATGTCAAGGCTTTTCTAAGTTCGTTTGAACTGTGTCAATCAAATAAGCAATACTATTTAGTAGCTGCCCAAGATCTGATTTCACCTCTAAACCACTCATCAGCAGCTTCAGTCCATTTATAGTTTTCTCTCAAATGCTTTACAGTAGCTTTTTCGATATCAGTATAGCTATTTCCATCTTTTACTGCTTCTAAAATTTGACCAGCATCTTCTTTAGACAATCTGCCATCTCCAGCTCCAGAGGTTAATTTGTCCGCTAATTCGATTAATTCTCCGTCGTATTTAACGCCATCAATAGTCTTGTAATAACTCATTATTAATATTTTTTTTCGTTTAAAATTAATTGTCAGACGAAAGATAATAATATCTTTTCTAATGCATCAAAATTAATTGGGATTTTCTTTGAAGTGCATCCTAAATGCGATCAATGGAAAATATTAAGAGGTTGGTTGAAATTGGAATAAATGAGAGATTAGAAGTGTTTTTAATTATGCATTAATTAGAGGCAGGTAATGGAAAACTCCACCAAATCCACAACAGTTCTTTTTTAGACAAATTTAGCCCTCAAATTATAACAAATGATTTGCTTCAAAAAAATGTAAATTCTATTGCCAATTAAAAGATTAAAATTACTTTTACCATGCACAAAAAAACAACAAATGAATTTACACGAATACCAAGGGAAATCGATATTAGAAAGTTTCGGTGTAGCAATACAAAGAGGTGTTGTAGTTGACAATGCAGCTGATGCCGTTACAAAAGCAAATAAATTAAGTGAAGAGACAGGAACAGAATGGTTTGTTGTTAAGGCACAAATCCATGCTGGAGGAAGAGGAAAAGGAATTGTGACTGAAACACAATCAAATGGTGTTGTATTGGCTAAAGGAATTGACAAAGTTGAAGAAACTGTTAATGGAATTTTAGGCGGACATTTGGTAACAAAGCAAACAAGCAAAGACGGTAAGAAGGTTAATAAAGTATTAATTGCAGAAGATGTTTATTATCCTGGAGCATCTGAACCTTCAGAGTTTTACATGTCTGTTTTACTAGATCGTGAAAAAGAAAGAAATATCATTATGTATTCTACTGAAGGTGGAATGGATATTGAAACAGTGGCAGAAGAAACTCCACATTTGATTTTTAAGGAAGAAATTGATCCAAGAGTCGGTTTACAAGGTTTCCAAGCAAGAAGAATTGCATTTAATTTAGGATTAAGCGGACAAGCATTTAAACAAATGACAAAATTTGTTTATGCATTATACTCTGCTTACGAAGGTTGTGATGCATCAATGTTTGAAATTAACCCTGTATTAAAAACTTCTGACGACAAAATTATAGCTGTTGATTCAAAAGTAACGTTAGATGGTAATTCACTTTATCGTCATAAAGATTACGCAGCAATGCGTGACGTATCTGAAGAAGATGCAACAGAGGTTGAAGCAGGAGAAGCAGGATTAAACTATGTAAACCTTGACGGTAACGTTGGTTGTATGGTGAATGGAGCAGGGTTAGCAATGGCAACAATGGATATCATTAAATTGTCAGGAGGAAATCCAGCAAACTTCTTGGATGTTGGTGGAACTGCGGATGCTGAACGTGTAGAGAAAGCATTTAGAATAATCTTAAAAGATCCAAATGTAAAAGCTATTTTGGTTAATATTTTTGGAGGTATTGTAAGATGTGATCGTGTTGCACAAGGTATTGTTGATGCATATAAAAACATGGGAGAAATTCCTGTGCCAATTATTGTGCGTTTACAAGGAACTAATGCAGTTGAAGCAAAACAGTTAATTGATGATTCAGGACTTAACGTTCATTCAGCAGTATTGTTACAAGAGGCAGCTGACTTGGTTGCAGAAGTATTGAAATAAGAAGTATCGAAATTCAAATAATTAAAACCTCATTTCCACTAGGGAATGAGGTTTTTTGTTTGAAATTTAAAGTGAATGACTAATTTTGTACTATGATTATTTATAAAACCCCAGAGGAAATAGAATTAATGCGAGAAGCAGCACAAGTTGTTTCTAAAACTTTGGGAGAAGTGGCTAAAATTTTAAAGCCAGGAGTTACAGGTTTAGAACTGGATAAAGTTGCAGAAGAATGTATCCGCGATCATGGTGCAATACCAGGTTTTTTAGGATTGTATGATTTTCCTAAAACGCTTTGTATTTCTCCAAATACAGAGGTGGTTCATGGAATTCCTAATGATAAACCTTTTGAAAGTGGAGATATTGTATCTGTTGATTGTGGAGCCATATTGAATGGATTTTACGGAGACCATGCATATACATTTGAAGTAGGAGAGGTGTCTGAAGAAATTAAGCAGCTTTTAAAGGTTACTAAAGAGTGTTTATATAAAGGTATTGAAGCGACAAAAGTCGGCAATCGGTTATCAGATATAGGATTTGCTATTCAGCAGCATGCTGAGGCGCATGGATATGGTGTTGTAAGAGAATTGGTTGGACATGGACTAGGACGCACCATGCATGAAGAACCTCACGTTCCAAATTACGGAAAAAGGGGGAGAGGTAAAAAAATTAAGAATGGTCTTACCATTGCTATTGAGCCAATGATTAATATGGGGACTGAAAAGATTAACCAATTAAGTGATGGATGGACGATCTTAACTGGAGACGGGCTTCCGTCTGCGCATTTTGAACACGACGTAGCTGTAGTTGATGGGAAACCTGATATCTTATCTACATTTGATTATATCTACGAAGCTTTAGGGCAAAAATAAACATGTATCGCGAGCAACGAATAGTCCTTTTAATAGTATTGTCCTTTTTTATTTATGGACTAAGTTCATTTTTTTCATTGGGAGACTTTGTAACTCCCTTCTTCTTTAGCAAGTTAATTTTTGTAATTGTGAGTTTGGTCTTTTTCTTGATGAACCTGCAATTAAAAAAAAGAGGCTATCTATTATTTGCCTTTTTAGCAATGGTCAGTCTTGCCGCAGTTGATGGATTTACAGTGACTTATATCTCAAAAGGAGGACAACGAGAAGCCTTAGCAGCATTTTTCGATAGTAATGCATTAATTTACACGTCACTTTTTGTTTTTGTTGGGTTTTATAGCTCTTGTATTTTTGTTTTGCAAGAAGAGCTCAAAAAAGGGTGGGTGACTTTGTTATTGACCGTGTTATTAGCCGCAAGTTTAATCTTTGCATACTGGGGTGAAATGCTCTATTTTGAAATTGTAATTGCGACTTATTTAGCGGTCTTTATAATAATGGTAATCAGGAATGAGAAACCCGATAAAACAGTGTTAAGTGTTTTGTCTGCACTGTTCACATTGCAGCTGTTTTTAGAGCTTTTTAAATATCTGTTCTAATAAGATATGATAATCTAAAAGATTTAGTTAAATTTGAGGAGCAAGAAAATTTTTCACCTCAAAAAATGAAGAAAATTTCCCTTAAAGACATTGCCGAGAGTCTCGGTGTGTCAAAAGCCTTGGTCTCACTTGTCCTAAACGGAAAGGGTGATGAACGTGGTATCAATAAGCAAACACAAGAAAGAGTTAGGCTTAAAGCAAAGGAATTGAATTATATTCCTAATCAATATGCCCGTGGTTTACGAGTGGGTAGAACGAATACAATTGGTGTTATTGTTCCAGATATTTCAAATGTCTTTTACGGTACGCTTTGTAAGGCGATTGAGCAAGAAGCATACTCTAAAGGTTATAACCTTATTATTTCTAATTCTTACGAAGACGTTCAGAAAGAGAAGAAGTTGATAACAGACCTGATCAATAGAAATATTGATGGGTTAATCTTAGCTTCCTCCTTTGATAATAAGAACGAATTACAGGGCTTAAAAGACAATGATGTACCATTGGTTTTAGTTGATCGTGTATTTGAAGGGTTAGATGTTGATTCGGTGTCCGTTTCTAATGTGGAAGGCGCTGAAAAAGCGGTTAATTTTTTATATAAGCAAGGCGTAAAAAGTCCTGTTTGTTTTACAATCTCTCCTGTTTATATTAGTTCAATTTCTGAGCGAATTACAGGTTATTTAAATGGGTTGGAAAATAAGAAAATGGCTAAGCTGTTTCAAATTCCGCATGATAATATTCAAGAAGGGGTTAATTTGGCGTTAAAAGAATTAAAAGGAACAGAGTACGACGGTATTTTTTGTGTGAACAATACAATTGCAAAAGCAATTTTGAAAGCTTCAAGTAGCCAAAATGATCAATTTGGTCGTTTAAAAATCATAAGTTTTGATGATATCGAGATTTTTGACTTGGTAAAACCTAAGATTTCTTCCGTTGCACAACCAATTGAAAAAATAGGAAATAATGCTGTTGAATTGTTGATAGACAGGTTAGAAAAGAAAGATGCACATGTCATAGAACAGCGCGTCTTGGAAACAAACCTGATTGAACGGTAAAAAAAGTCAAAAAATAACAACAATTTCGTTGTGTGATTTACCTTAAATTTAATATATTTGCAGCCGCAAGTAAAAAAGCAAAAGGTGAGGTGCCTGAGTGGCCGAAAGGACTTGTTTGCTAAACAAGCGTACCCTAATCGGGTACCCAGGGTTCGAATCCCTGTCTCACCGCAGAAGGGGATAACTGAAAAATTTCATTCAGTTGTCCCCTTTTTACTTTTCCCAATCCCTTGTCTATATTGGGAAACAGATCAAATATCCGATTCAGTTTTGGGGTTCGACAATTTTTTCCGTCAAAACTTAACTGTTCCATAAATATCGAACCCACTATCTTATGTTTAAGATAAATGGCTCCCTCATGGTAGGTTTGACGGATGTTTTCGAGCAAATGCAGTCCACTTTGTGCCAACTCTATAAATTCTTTCTTAGAAGTCTTTAAATCGGCTATTTTTTCCTTTATGTCCTTTTTTTCTTTTAAATGGCGTGCCTTAATACTCACATACTCGGCGGGTTCAAGCATATCGTCTAACATTAAGTCTTGTGATTTTATCAATCGAGCTTCGATTTGTTCTAGTTTTGCTTTGAGCGTTTTAAGTTCAGGTTTATTGTCTACTTGCGACATTTTCATTTCATCTGCCAAGGTCGCATTGTAAAGGACTAGCATTTCAGGTTCAATTTGAAGAGACTTCAAGAATTCATCAAATGCTTTGTGAACTTTGATTGCTGACACCCTTTGCTTCTTACAGTGATTGCAATGATAATATCCGTAACGTTTCCCTAATTTACCTTTAGAATAACTTGCGGTCATGGTATGCGCACATTTGTCACAATTTAATACACCGCGTAAATGAAAGTCGTCACGGAGTTTAGTGTATTTGGGTTCAAATTTTCCTCTTGCTTTTCGGTTTCCTGCTAATGCTTGTTGCACTTCATAAAAAAGTGTTTCGCTTACAATTGGCTCATGTCTCCCTTCAACAATCCGCATAGGTTCTTTTTCTAATGCAGGGACTTCTATTTTACCCATATAAATCATTCGCTTTAGAATTTTGCTCATATTGTTACGAGAAACCTTTATTCCCCTTTCAGCAAGATCAGCACGAATTTCATTTTGTGGTATTCCTTTGGCTACTTTTTCAAATATCTCTTTAACAACAGGTGCTTTAATAGGATCATGTAGTATTATATGTTTGCCCTCTTCATTTCTAGCGGATATAAAACCAAAGAACGGTTTGCGAGGCCAGTAGCCACTTTTTAATCCTTGGCGAACACCACGACGAATTTTAATTGAACGTTTTTGATTGTCCACATCAGGAGCAGCCATATAAACCGCAAGCATGATCCATTGGTCAGGAATGTTTAAATCAACGGGTTGTTCAATGGCTTGAGGAACAATACCACGCTTGGATAAGTCACGAACTACATTTAATCCGTCTGTCAAGTCTCTTGAAAAACGATCCCATGAAGTAACAAGTAATTCGTCCGTTTCTAGTTCTTTTTTCTTAACCAGTTTCATCCATTTCTTCCATTCAGGTCTATCGAATGATTTTGCAGAATGATCCTCACGAATGACATGGACAACTTCATAACCCCACCTTTTGCAATAGTCTGTTAAGCGGTCAAACTGATCGTCTAAACTATATCCTCTTGCTTGCTCGTCTGAACTTACCCGACACATGATTGTTACCTTCTTCATTTCTTTTTGTTTTTCTGTTCTTGGATGATTTTGATATTTATTCGGGCTAGTCTTCTGAGTTCCTTTGCGATTTGCTCAATTTGTTGATCGGTTAAATGCTCCCCTTTCTTTCCCAACAATACCCTACATTTTTCCAAACTTATCATCCGTTTTGCTTATTCCTTTTGTTCTCCCTGTTGCTTTGTTATTATGCTTCGTCTGAATCATAACCAATATTGATTTTCTTCCCATCCTTTGACGTGTACTGAATTTGACCCGCTTCAACGTGTTCTAATAACCGCTCAATCTTTTTTTGTAACCGTGGTGGAAAGTCCCTATTCAATAAATTACCAAATTCAAAGGTTTCAGAAGTTGTCTCTTCGGATTCATCATTTGACAAATCATAGTCCTCAATACTTTCTTTCTCTAAAAATTCCTTTATCATATTGGTTAAAGGAATAGTGAGGTGAGATTCATTTAATACAGGCAATAAAATATCATCATCAGATTCAAAAGTGCAATTCCCGTCCTTGGTTATTTTCAGGTAATAGGTGTTTTCTTTCATCAAAGTTGAAAACAGCATAGAGGTAAAAATGGAATCAACTATATGTTCACCCAATTTTTCAACCGCATTTTCAACCTCATCTTTTGAACCTTTTATTATACCAAGGTCTTCGGGTTTGGCATCAACAATTTCGGGGTGTGAATCTTTTTCTTGCATTGTAAGTAGCAATGCACTCACATCCACAGGTATCATTAAAAACTCTTTTAAGTTTCGAATGGCATCAAATGAAAGTCCAAATTCCCTTAATTCTTTAACGAGCAAGAGCCAAATATATTCTATCGGGCTATACTTCATGCGGTACTTGCGTTGCTTGTCTTGCAGGTACAGACCTGAATTTCTCCAGTCATAAGCGTTCTTATAACTAACGCCCATATTGGCAAGTTCAAATTGTTTGTCTTTCAAGAAAATCATTAAATCCGTATAGGGTGTTTCAGATGTTTTTATTGCTTCTTTAACCATTGTATTTTTATTTTACTATACCCTAAAGTAATTAAAAAAGAAACATGATGCAAATTTAAATCTACTTTACCACTAAAAAATAAGCGATTATAGCCTATCAATCCCATTAAAAGATGTTAAATCTGTGTTAAAGTCATGTACCAATTGGTCAAAATTTACGTTAACTTAAATGAGATATGCAAATTCAACGAACGTGCAAACAATGTGGTACTCCATTAGGATCAGATAAAAAGCTTGGGGCTTTATATTGTAACCACAGTTGCAGTCAAGGTTACTACAAACGAAAGTTTAAGATTGGAGAGGATATAAAGA
>CAKZPK010000325.1 GCA_937139035.1 uncultured Crocinitomix sp.
ATTGTAATTATGCATACATGGGAAGTTTGGAAACCTCAAGAGGATGCGAAAGCTTTTTTAAATGATCATTATGACGCTTCTAAAATGGCCGGGCCTTGCACTGCTGGCGGCGGTGACGAAATGGTTGATGGGGTTGATGCAATTACTGGTGCATCAATAATGAAAGACCTTCCTGAACATTTTAATCAAATAAAATCAAAACTAAAGGGTATTTTAGCACTTGAATAATACTAATCGAAAACAAATTGAGACTATGAAATTAACGTACATTACAGCAGCATTTATTGGTAGTTTTTTACTATTCAGTTGCGGAGGAAATGAATCTACAACTGATACTGACGAAGTAATTTCGGAGGACACAGTGATTACTGAAACCACTATTGAAACAACAACAGAACCAGCTCCGCATGACTTAGTTATGATTGATAACCAAAAATGGGCTATTGATGAAGGAATGAAATTGTCTATTGATTCTATTGAGATGAGAATGACAAAATTTAATGGGCAAACATTAGAGGATTATGCTTATTTATCAAACGATTTGGCACATCATACTAAATCTGTTATTTCTAGTTGTACTATGAAAGGACAGGCTCATGATGAACTGCATAAATGGTTATTACCTTTTATTGATCTTAGAAAATCTATCGATAGTATTGAGCAAGTTTCAGAAGGAGATGCAATTGCTGAAGAAATTAAAAGTGAGTTAGCTATATTCGACACTTATTTCGAGTAAAACTCGGTTTTAGAACCATTAGAATTAGCTTAACAACTATAAGTGATTCGATTTCATATAAAAAGGGCAGGATCCAAAATGAATCCTGCCCTTTTTTTACTTGCACCTAAAACTATTCTATAACTAATTGTTTGAAGGCTCTATTATTTTCATCTTTCTCATTGACAAGTACATAATATACTCCTGGAGCTAAATGATCTAAACTCATTTCAACTTGATTCAGGTTATCAAGATCATTTTCTGTATGTAATATTTCACCCGTAACACTATAAACAGTTGCAGATTGAATTGTTAACCCATTTGTTGATTGTAATGTAAATTGACCATTTCCTGGATTTGGAAATAAAGACACATTATCAGATGAAATTGTTTGCTCTTCTACTCCAACATCTCCCTCATCAGTAATTTCAGCAGATTTCCCCTCTTTATAGTTCACCCTTTTAGTTACTTTACGACTACAGCATGCCCCTGTTTGCGGATTAAAGTAAAATATAGTAATACTAAAGGCATAGCTACCATCTTCAAAATATGTAAACGTGAACGGTAAACTTTGACTCAAAATCCCTCCATTTCCATTCTCAACCAAATAACCAAAATTGTTCACATTTGAGATTGTTCCTGTATGTTCAACCAAAAACGGGCCTGTTCCTGTTACCGAAAAATCAAAATTATCGAGATGGATACACGGATCACATGCTCCGGTCACCACAACATCTTTACAGTATCGTGTTTTGCAACACTCTTCTCCGTTCGTAGACCAAATTGTTGCGCATACGGTATATGTACCAGGTCCATCAAATGAATGATAAGTAGCAGCTGTATTAGTTTCAATATAAGTGTTACCATCTCCAAAATCCCACTCAATATTTAAATAATAAACTCCTAATGAATCATGCGTTGGTAAAATGTCTTGAAAAAACCAGTACGAACATGGCATCCCGCCAACTGGTAGTGCATAAAATTCTAGGTCTACAGAATCAATACAAGGATCAGGAAGTACTGGAATAGGATCAATGTCAATTTGGCTTATAGCATTGGTCGATAATCCTAATGCAAGCAGTGCGAATAGATAAACTTTTTTCATAATTTTTGTGATTAATGATTTCTAACAAAAGTATAGGGAGAACAAGGTCATTAAAAACCCATTTTTGACTAAATGTCACTTTTAAAACCGTCAACACACGACATTAAAATCCTAAATAACAAACACTTACACATCTCAAACATCATTTTAGAATGACAGAAGAACACCCTATTTATAGAACCTAATAAGCATCACTCTCTTTTTTCAGCTTGATACGCAGCAAAAATTCAGATAATGCCTTATTTTTATGAGCAAGCAGTGGCCTCACTAAATACATTTGCTCTTATGAACAACGGACTTACACCAAATGAAATTTTTAATTGTCATGTTCGCATTACATCCTATTTAAAAGCCAAAAACGCAATACTTTCAGATACCGAGCGCCTTGACATTTTAAAAATTGCCAGCCGCAACGCATCCTATCCTTATGAAGTACAATTCAAAATAGCGCAACTGTTTGTTAAATACAATACGCAACTTATTCTCCCCAATTGGCAATATGAAACTATGCCGAAAAAGGTAGAGTTGGAATGGTTAAAGGCCT
>CAKZPK010000326.1 GCA_937139035.1 uncultured Crocinitomix sp.
CCACAATCACTGCAATAAAAAGAAACGGAGGAATGTTTTGGTTGGCATTAAAGGAATAAGTGTCTCCTGCATTGCTATTGTAAAACTTAACAAAAAAGGAAAGAACAAAAGCCAATACAGGTGCCTCTAAGAGGTTGATGATCATGTATTGCTTATTCGTCAACTTAGATAAAACATCTCTGACAAAAAACACGCCAAGTTGCTTAAATATATTTGGTTTTTTAAATGTACTTTCCGGAATTTCGTCTTCACTCTCAATAAGGTTTGGATCTTTTTCCAACAGTTCTAAATAATGCTTATTCCATTCTTCAGATGATACCTTACGATATTGCGTCAGTGTTCCATATTCGTCAACAACCTTTGATTCAATGATGTTGAAGATCTGTTCGGGGTTTACATTACCGCAGACATGGCACTCACTTTCATTACTTTTAGCATGATTGATGAGGTTTTTGAAATACATTACCGCATCAACAGGGTTCCCATTATAAATAGGATAACCTCCAACATCTAGTATTAGTAACTTATCAAACATTTTAAAAATGTCAGATGAAGGTTGGTGAATAACCACAAAAATGAGTTTCCCTTTTAGGGCTAACTCTTTTAAAAGGTCCATGATGTTTTCTGAGTCACGTGAAGATAGACCTGAAGTTGGCTCATCAACAAATAATACAGAAGGTTCACGGATTAATTCAAGGGCAATATTTAAACGTTTTCTTTGTCCACCTGAAATTGTTTTTTCTAGTGGGCTACCTACTTTTAAATCGCGTGTTTCATATAACCCCAAAGACATTAATAGTTTTAATACCTTTTTAGCAATGAGACGATCATTTAAACTACCAAAACAAAGTTTGGCATTATAAAAGAGGTTTTGATAAACCGTCAGTTCTTCAATTAGTAAATCATCTTGAGATACATAACCGATAACACCTTCAATCTCTCCTTTGTCATGATGAATGTCAACACCATTTATAGTTACGGCACCTTCAGCAGGCGCGTAATTTCCATTTAATACGTTTAGCAAGGTTGATTTTCCGGCTCCTGAACCTCCCATAATTCCTAAGAGAGAACCAGATTCTTCAGCAAAATTGAAATTATGCAAACCTATTTTGCCGCTTTTAAATTTGTATACAACGTTATCAGCCTTGAATACAATTTTCTTTTGCGTTTCGTCAGAAAGGAACTTGCCAATAATATCACTATAATAAATTGGAGTAACCTTTGATGATCTTATAGAACTTCCTTGGTTAAGAATTAAATGTCGATAGGGTCGAACAGCCTGACCGTTTAAATTTAGCTCGGCTTTTCCTAAATACTTAAAGAAATGGAAGTTTACACTTTCAATTTTTAAAACACGAATTTGTCCTTCTATACCATCTGAAAATATATGTTTCGCTTTTTCAAACGATTCATTTTTTTTAGAAGTAACGTAAAGTAAGTTAGCGTCATCAATAATAGTCTCAATCGGAGTCTCAACAAAGCTTTTAATTTCTTTGTATTCGTCCATTGAAACGTTAAATGTATCTGCAACAGTTGCTGCAAATTCAAGCTCCTGATCGTTAACAACTTCGTTGGCATTGATGAATTCTAAAATTCGTACCAACACAATCATTTTTTGACGTTGTGTTAACTCTTCATTGATTTGCGTACAAATTCTTAAAACCTTTACTGAATGTACGGAAGTCTTTTTACGTCTACCGTCTTTTTTTGTGGATTTACCTTGGTAAGCAATTAAGAATTCGTCAAATAATTTCAAATACTCTTCTACCGCAGCAGAACCAAGCTCTTGTTTAAGAAAAGACTGTACAATATTACGCCCTGCACCTTGAGTAACAGGATTTAAGATGTCTATTTCTTCATCAACCCTCGCAATAATTGCGAAGAGTTGCATCAGAGCTTTTAGTATTCTTTGACTCATTTAAGCGAATGCCTATTTTTGGAAGCCGAGGAGTACAACAATGCATCCTGAAACTTTTTTATCAATGTCTAAATACGCCTCAATATAACAATCAAGTGTATTATCTATTTTGAAATCCCAATAGGGTTTGTTTTCGTAATCTTGGTTTGAAAAGAGTAGGTTTCTCTCTTTATCGTAAACATTAAAAATAACATAATCATCTTTCTCGCCCGCTGTTGCGGCAATACGATATAATGATCCTCCGTAAAGTGTTACTTTAAATTCCGCAGCTTGTTCAGCATCAACAAATGCTTTGTAGACCTGACCATCTGAGATGAAAATTTTTCCAACACTAGCATCAGCAGATAAGTGTTTATAGCAAACATTAGCTAACGAATCGCACTCTTGCGCAAAGCTCAAGCTAGACACAAATAATAAGGCAAATATTCCGATTAGTTTTTTCATTTTTATCCGATTAATTCGTTTCTGATAGCTTTAACTTTTGAAACAATACTGTTCAAAACTTCTGCATCAATTTGTACTGATGATTTACTTTTAATATTCGTTTGAAATTTATCTGCCATAGTTACTGGCTCAATAAATTGATAATTGAATTTGATCTGATCAAAATCGGTTTTTAAGTCTTTTAAATCGTCAATTAATTTGGTGTATGTACCTTCTGCATTAAAATCAGTCAACAAATCAATGATTGTTTTAAGTGCCGTTTTTTGTTCGCCAATTCTGTTTGCAATTTCTTGATCTTCTGTTTTTTCATAAATCGTTGTAGCAAAGAAAAGTGATTCAATCCAACCTCCAGTTAAGATTAATGAAGCAACATCATGCTGTTCGTTATCCTTTAAAAATTGATCTCCTTTACGATAACCTTCAGACATAATAACCAACATAGAATCTTGGTTATTTCCGTTCTCAATAAATCGCTGTACCAATTCAGCATCAAATGCTCCTGAAATTCCAAGCTCGGTAGATAGTTTGTCAACTGAGTTTAAATAAGAAACTGCTTGCATGTTTTTCTCATAGATCGTTGCATAACCTAAATCAGCACCATAAACTCCCATGTTAATTGCTCGTTTGAATGTCGTAGTGAAGTTTTCTACATTTTTCGGATCTGTTAATACAGACTCATTAAAAACATCATCTTGACTCTTAAGCAAGGAAACCATTTGAATTGGAGACGGAATACTAAATATTTTACCATTAATATTCGTATTCATTGATTGTGCTGAATCAAGCACATCATTCGTAACAATTACCAATTCGTTGGTATCAGGTTCTTCCGTTGTTATATCAACACCTTCTCCTCCACAGGAAACTAAGGCAAATACGAGAAACAAAGGTAAAAAAAGTTTATAGGCAAATTTCATAGCGCTAATTTAATTCAAAACTAAAAAAATAATTCGATTTTCGGCAAAAAATACGCGTATATAAAGGAAAAATTGTGAAGAAAGTTACTAACAGTTTAAGGATGTTCTGTGTGCTTTATTTCGAGTTTAATCCTAATTTTGTTAAAAAACAATTAAGATGCGCGCAAGGCCTAGAAGAAATAGAAAGAATCAGTTAATTAGAAACATGGTTGAAGAAACCGTGCTACGCCCGACAAACTTAATCTATCCGTTGTTTTTATTAGAGGGAGATATCGCTAAACAACCCATTGAGTCTTTGCCTGGAATTTTCCGAATGAATTTGAATGATTTATGTGTAGAGGTAGAGAATTCTATTGCAGTGGGCGTTTCAAGTTTTGTATTGTTTCCAGCAGTTCCTGAAAAGTACAAAGACAAAACAGCTACTTATTCTGTTCATGCAGATAATTTTTATTTAGAAGCCGTGCGACAATTAAAGCAAAGGTTTCCGCAAATTGTGCTAATGAGTGATGTGGCCATGGATCCTTATAGTTCTGACGGACATGACGGCTATGTGGAGAATGGTGAAATCTTAAATGATCGAACATTGCCTATTTTAGGAGATATGGCTTTGGCGCAAGCTCAAGCAGGTTTTGATATTATTGGTCCATCTGATATGATGGACGGAAGAGTAGGTTACATTCGTGATGTATTGGATGAAAATAACTTTGTTAATACTTCTATAATGTCTTATACGGCTAAATATGCAAGTGCTTTTTACGGACCCTTTCGCCAAGCATTAGATTCTGCTCCTAAAGCCGGGGATAAAAAAACGTATCAAATGAATCCTGCAAATAAAAGAGAAGCTTTAATTGAAGCAAGGTTGGATGAAGCAGAAGGTGCCGACTTTTTAATGGTAAAACCTGCTTTATGTTATATGGATGTAATTCACACTTTAAAAGAGCATAGTGATTTACCTATTGCTGCTTATAATGTAAGTGGAGAATATGCCATGTTGAAGGCTGCATGTGAAAAAGGATGGTTAGACTATGAGGTAGCCATGCCTGAAATGCTTTTAAGTTTAAAACGTGCAGGATCTGATGTGATTTTGACCTATTTTGCGAAAGATTTTGGTCAATTGTATCAACAGCTATAATTCAGCGATTTACTGAATTGGAAAATACGAAATTGGTTCTTCCCAACCGTCTAAACGTAAGGTAATCTCCCCATCTCCAACAGCAAAAGCTGATAAGTCAAAGACGATTATTTCTTCAATTATTTCTCTACAATCATCATTGTCTGCATGGTGGAAAATTTTAATTGAGCGTTTTGGTGGTAATGATTTTGAAATCATTTTATTTCCCATCAATTCAAACTCATGCTTTTTGCAGCCTCCACTGTATTTTACTCCAACTCGCATTTTGTTTTTATCAACGACAACACTCGTAATTCCTAATGGATCTGATTTGTACGAATTCATATCTGTAACAACAACTCCTTTTATCACATTCGTGTCTTGTGGAACGTCTACATCAGGTTCTAATTCTTTTGCATTAGTACAAGCGACTAATAACGAAACAATTGCAAAAAGCGATAAAGTGTATAATTTCATTTTATGATTTTTTAGTTTTTAAGAAAAAGAGTACAAGAATAAATAAAAGAAAAATTCCGGTAAGAATGATTAATTCTGCGGGGAAGGGTAATTCAATTTCTTTCACAGGTACCATTAGCGGTAAGTTTTCTACAGGAATAGTATCATGTTGAGGATATATTTTTTCTTTTAATACCTCATACTCAAAACGCCATTGTTTAATTTTAGGGAAATACTTTCTGAAATTAGGAATCTTGTATTTTTTTAAAGACAGTTTACCTTTAACCTGCTTTATACTATTCAATAGTTTTTTGTCAGACTTGTTGTATTGACGTCCTATGCTCTAGGCGTTATAAGCTTGTGTTA
>CAKZPK010000327.1 GCA_937139035.1 uncultured Crocinitomix sp.
TTGAATCAAATAACTAAAAACAAATCAACCTACAACATGTTAGGCAGAAGGAAATTCCCATTGAATTTAGATGTGAAATTATTTGAGTCTTCCATAAATGAAATAATAGAGAGACATGATACTTTAAGGACAATTTTTGTAGAAATAGAAGGAACCCCAAAGCAAAAGGTTTTGGCCCATCAAGAATTTAAAGTTACAGTACTAAAAGAAAGCGAGAAATTAGAGTCAAATAAAGAAATAAATAGTCATGAATTCAACTTGACCAAATGGCCTTTATTTAGAATAGTATTGATTAAAGAAGAGAATAATTACAGTCTTTTGTACAATATGCATCATATAATAAGTGATGGTTGGTCAATGCAAATATTTACAAGAGATATTTCAGTAATATATGAGTCGAAGCTAAAGGGAATTGAAGTTAGTTTACCAGATTTACCTATTCAATATAAAGATTATGCTTTTTGGCAAAACAACATGTCGAAAAAAGATATGGGCGTCCAAGAGGTATATTGGCTGGATAAATTATCTGGTGCGCTTCCTAATCTGCACTTACCTCAAGATTCTATTATTAAGAACGTGAATTCAAAGAGTGGAGGGGCTTTGTATACCATTTATTTGAATGACGGTATTAAAAACAAAATAAAGCGCTTACAGCAAGATAATAATATTAGTCTATTCTCATTTTTTATAAGCACATTTAAAATCTTACTCCATCGCCTAACATCTGAGTCTGATATAATAATTGGAATTCCTGTGGCAAACAGAAGTCATAAGCAAATAGAGAACTTGATAGGAGTTTTTGTTAATACATTATTGATTAGAAATAAATTGGATAAGCGCGAAACGTTTGTAGAATTTTTGCTAAAAGTGAATAGAACTCTTTTACAAGGTTTGGAAAACCAATCATATCCATTCGAAAAACTTTTGGAAAAACTTTCTATAACAAGAGATAATCGTCATTCTCCTATTATTCCCGTATTCCTCAATATGGTCGATTTTGATGCTGCCGAATCTGAGTCTTTGATGAGTTTTGAATCGCAAGAAAGGAAAAAAGACTCTGGAGTAAAATTCGATTTAGAATGCTATTTTAAAAGTTTTTCGAACGGTCTGGCGATAACATGTGCTTATGATACAGATTTATTTAAAAAAGAGACTATCTCTTATTGGATGGAAGAATTCTTATCGATTATACAAAAGGTTTTGGATACTCCTTCTTGTAAAATAAAAGATATCAAAATGTTCTTTAATCCTCTTTTTGAAAATGATTTTTCAAAACAAGATAAAATAAATGTCCATTTCGAAAAGAAAGGCTTAAACCAGAAAAGTATAGTAGATGTTTTTGAAGATCAGGTTTTTTCTGGGCCAGAAAAAATAGCAATATATCAAGGGAACAAACAAATAAGTTATAATACTTTGAATGCTCAGGTAAATAGCTTGAGCCATAAATTGTTTTCGTTGACACCTAAACCCAATCAGAGAATAGCATTAATGCTGGAACACGGGGAAAGTGCAATAACAGGTATGTTAGCGGTTTTAAAATCTGGAAACACTTATATCCCTCTTGATTCAAACTATCCAGAAAATAGACTAAAGCTAATTCTCGAAGATGCAGCTTGTAATTTGATTTTGGCTGATACAACTACATATTCATTGGCGAAAGAACTCGTTTCCAAATTGAAAGGGGTTTCTGTTCTAAACACTTCAGAAATAGATGCAACTAATCTAAATAACATCTGTGTTGAAATTAATAATACCCAAGAAGCTTATGTTTTATATACTTCTGGGTCGACAGGCAATCCTAAGGGGGTTGTTCAAAACCATCGGAATGTCCTTCATTTTGTAAACGTATTTACGGAGCAGCTGTGTATTAATTCAGAGGATAATCTAAGTCTTATACCTTCATATAATTTTGATGCATCAGTTTTGGACATTTATGGAGCGTTGCTTAATGGAGCCTCATTAAGTATTATTGACATAAAAAGAAAAAATATTGAAAATTTACCTAAATGGTTGATTAATAATAAGGTTACAGTTGTTCATATGGTGCCAACTTTTTACAGGTATTTTATGAATGAATTGAACGGAGAAGTCTTTGATAATATTCGTGCGATTGTACTAGGTGGGGAACCTGTATTTGATACAGATTTCGAACATTTTTTGCTCCATTTTGGAAGAAATGCAATTCTCTTCAATTTATATGGCGCATCTGAATGTTCGATCGGAATGATCTATTCAATTAACTCTACTTCAGAAATAAATGGAAAAAACATACCAGTCGGAGTATTTGCTGGGAACGATCAAATATGTCTTCTTGATGAGGAAGACAACGAGATCGGAATATATCAAGAAGGAGAAATAGTGATTAAAAGTGAGTTTTTGTCTCTTGGTTATTTAAATAATAATGAACAAACAGAAAGAGTTTTTACTGAAAATCCGATAACTAGCAGTGGGAGAATCTTCCGATCTGGAGATATCGGAAGATTACTTCCAAATGGAAATATTGAATTTGTTAGAAGAAAAGATTCTCAAGGGAAAATTAGGGGACAACGACTCGAACTCAGAGATATTGAGTTAAATCTGCTGAAAATTCCTGAGATTCAAGAAACTGCTGTTTTGATTAAATTGATCGAACAGGAGAATTGTTTGGTTGCATATATTCGTAAGTCTAAAAGTATAGAAGATGTTGAAATTATAAGTCAATTGAAATTTAACCTGCCGCACTTTATGGTGCCTAGTTTTTTTGTCGAGTTAGATGAATTTCCGTTGACTAGGACAGGGAAATTGAGTAAGAAGGACCTTCCTATTCCTAATAAAAAAGATTTTGTTATAACAGATTATGTGGGGCCAAGAAACGAGATTGAAGAAAAATTGGTTGAGATATGGAGTGAAATTCTTCAAAAAGATAGAATAGGAATTGAGGATGATTTTTTTGTTTTGGGCGGACATAGTTTGAAAGCTGTGATGTTAATATCAAGAATAAATATTGAGTTTGACGTTAATCTTAGACTCTTAGACATTTTCAATTGTCCAACTATAAAAAAAATAAAACATGAGATTGATAGAGTCTTATGGGTTAATAACGAATTGTTTGAATCTGGGGAACCAGAGGATATTGAAAAATTTTCTTTATGATAAATGATCTGATCAATGAGTTAAAACAACTCAAAATTAATTTAAAAATTGTTGAAGGAAGTCTAGAAATAATTGGTCCAAAAGGAGCGATTAGTAAACAACTTTTGTCTGAGATAAAATTGCATAGGAGTGAATTAATCGATTTTATAAAGTCATATAAAGGAAAAAAAAGACTGCATTTAGAAATTGCTCCGATACAGGAAAAATTAAATTATAAGTTATCCTCAGCACAAAATAGAATTTGGACGCTTTGTCAATTTCGTGAAAATGAGTTAGCTTATAATATGCCTTTTCAAAAAAGGCTTGAGGGTATAATTGATATTGATAGTTTCAAGCAAGCGATATATTCGGTAATAGATCGGCATGAAATTTTACGTACCGTATTTAAAGTTGATGATTCCGGAGAAATTAAACAGTGGGTTTTAAAAAGAGAAAGCTTAGGTTTTAAGTTAGACTACGTTGATTTTAGGGATGAAATCAAAAAGGGAGCAAAAGTACAAGCCTATATCGAAGAAGATATTCGTAAGGTTTTTGATCTAGAACGAGGCCCTTTGATTAGAGCTAGCTTATTGCAAATAGAAGATGAGAGTTATGTTTTTCATTACAATTTACATCATATCATCAGTGATGGTTGGTCAATGAATGTACTCTCGAAAGATATATTATTTTTTTACGAGGCATACAAAGCGGGAAAGGAACCAAAGTTAGTTGAATTAAGAATTCAGTATAAAGATTATTCATCTTGGCAATTGTCACAACTTGATGGAGTGCCGTATCAAAGTCATAAAGAATACTGGCTAAATAATTTGTCTAGACCTCTGCAATCTATTGATCTACCAAGTACTAAGATGCGACCAAAAGTAAAAAATCACAATGGGAGCAAGCTTTCAACTTATATTTCGAATGAAACGTTGACAAAGTTGAAGAATTTTAGTCTAGCTCGAGGTGGTAGTTTGTTCATAGGACTCCTCTCTAGTTGGAATTTACTATTATCCAAATATTGTTCGACTACTGATATTGTAATTGGAACAGTGGCAGCAGGACGTGAACATGTCGATTTAGAAAACCAAATAGGTTTCTATATAAACACTTTAGCTTTGAGAAATAAGGTTAGAGAAAAAGACTGTTTTGATAGTTTGTTTGAAAGGGTAAAACTTACAACATTAGATTCCTATTCTCATCAAATGTACCCTTTTGATCGATTGGTCGAGGATCTCGAATTACAAAGGGACACAAGTCGAAGTGCGGTCTTTGATATAATGCTGGTTTTGCAGAATATTGGAGCAAATAGAGATGAAATCGAATTAGACAAAAGTATTATTGATCAAATTGTTAACAAGGGAACAAGGTTTTCCAAATTTGATCTATTACTTACATTTCAAGAACAAGGAGATTATTTAAAGTTTTCAATTGAGTATAACACTGACATTTATGAAGAAGGGATGATCAAGGATTTAATGAGGCACTACAAGCAATTGTTAGCATCATTATTAGAGGATACAGATAAGTTAGTTGGAGAGATAGATTATTTAACCGATTTGGAAAAGGAGGAACAACTTTACTTATTCAATGACACGAAAGTAGCTTATCCACGAGAAAAAACAATAGTTGATTTGTTTGAAGATCAGGTAATATCTTTTCCAAACAACATAGCGTTAGTTTTTGAAGGAGTTGAATTAACGTATAAGGAACTAGATGATCAATCAAATCAGTTAGCTAATTATTTGAATGAGCATTATAAAATACAACCAGATGATTTAGTTTCGATAAAGCTTGATAATAGTGACCAACTGATTGTTACAATTCTAGCGATACTAAAATCGGGAGGAGCTTATGTCCCCATAGATTCAGCTTATCCACAAGAACGAATATCCTACATATTAAATGATAGTAATTGTAAGGTTTGTATTGATGAAAAGGAGCTAGATAAATTTGTAAAAAATAAGGGGAATTATTCTACAGAAAAACCAAAAATAGAATTAACACCCAATAATCTAGCATATGTTATTTACACATCTGGCACAACAGGAAAACCAAAAGGGGTATTAATAGAGCATAAAAATGTAGTCAGGTTATTCAAAACAGATTC
>CAKZPK010000328.1 GCA_937139035.1 uncultured Crocinitomix sp.
ATCCAAGTCTGTGAAAAAATAATTTCCCATTGCAATCGCTCGATTTTCTTCTAAAATAATACCTGTATTTTCAAATCTTACTTTGGTCCAAGGATTAATAGCAAATCCACTATCTTCTTCACATGCACGGCCTTCTCCTGCAATGAAATAAGATAATGCTTCATTTTTATTTGACCTAAATTGTTCGATTTTGCATTTGGTAGGTTTAAATAGAACGTGGCCAGCCTCAAAGGAATATAACTTGTCAAGAAATCCGTACGTAAATATTTCACATTCCAATCTATTGTCTTTTAAAGATCCTATTTTTACTACTCCTGTCCCCCACTCCTTTTGGGCATCTAATACTTGTTCTTTTGTTATCATTTTTAAGGGTATTTATTTAACAATAATATCTGTTCTTTGGACAGGCCAGCTATCTTCATATCCTGCTTTCCATTTATTCGAATTCAGTTCTTTATCCGTTATTAAACAAGTATCTAAAGCTGATCTCATCAACGTTTCATCCATATCTTGCCCTATAAAGACAATTTCATTTTTTCGATCACCAAAAATTGTGTCCCAATCTGTTTCAATTAGTTTTTGATTATCAATAAAATCAACATATCGAATTCTATCTTCAAACGGCATACTGCACCACCAAACCCCTGCGCTGTCAGCACGTAAGGAACCTCCTGCCTGACTCCATGACAACGCTTGTCCCGGACGTGAGGCTAACCAAAAAAGCCCTTTACTTCGAATGACTGTAGTTGGAAATTTTTCTGCTACGTACGACCAAAATCGGATAGGGTCAAATGGTTTATTAGCACGGTATACAAAAGAACCAATTCCATATTCCTCTGTTTCTGGTGTATGCTCATCTTTGTTCAACTCTTCGATCCAACCAGCACTTTGTTCGGCTTCTTCAAAATTAAATAAACCTGTACTTAATATTTCTTTTGGGTTTATTTGACTAAATGAAGATTCAATGATTTTAGCACTAGGATTTAATTTTTTTAAGGCAGATTTTAATACTCCTAAGTGCTGCTCAGAAACTAAGTCCGTCTTGTTCAAGATAATAACGTTAGCGAACTCTACTTGATCTGTTAATAGATTTACTATAGTTCTGAAATCGTCTTCAATATCTGTCATATCTCTATCTACAAGTGTTTCTGGACTGCCAAAATCTTTGAAGAAATTAAAAGAATCAACCACAGTAACCATAGTATCAACATAACTAAACTGCGAGAGATCAATCCCATTTTCCTCATCTACAAAGGAAAATGTTTGTGCCACAGGAACAGGTTCACTAATTCCAGTACTTTCTATGAGTAAATAATCGAATCGATTTTCTTTGGCCAAACGCTCTACTTCAATCATTAAATCCTCTCGAAGTGTACAACAGATGCATCCATTACTCATCTCAACTAATTTTTCCTCTGTTCTAGAGAGTACATTTTCATTTTTCACAAGATTGGCATCTACATTGACTTCGCTCATGTCATTGACAATTACAGCTACTTTTAATCCTTCTTTATTATTTAAGATATGGTTTAAAAGCGTTGTTTTTCCCGCTCCAAGAAAGCCACTCAAAACAGTCACAGGAAGTTTGTTATTTACGCTCATGTTATTCGTTTTATATATTTATTTCATTATAAAATCGCTCGCATTACTTTATGCGGCAACGCGAGCGCCACTATTAAATTCAGAATTGTTGCTACTCAATATTCAAGACAAATGATAAGTCAAAATCTGTATCCCCATCATTTGATCCAGAACTTGCTGTTTTTACATCTGGTTGGTGTTGTAATCTCACTCTAAAACTACCACCTATAAGTTGTATTGACGAGGTTGTCCAATTCGTAGATAAACCAACTGCAACTGCATTTCCATTTGCATCAGAATCAATGTAATTTAAAGGGTCAGACGAAGTATCTATATCCAATATTTCACCACTAATAGAATAGTTACAGGTATCAACTTGTCCCAAAACAGTAATGGAAAAGGATAAAAAAAGGATTATGATAAGAAATATGTGCTTCATGAGTTACTGAAGTCAATATGATTTAAAAGCGAACAACTATTGCAACAATGATGCAAATATATAAACAAAAAGCATAAATGCAACAATGATGCACTTAATTCCAATTATCTCTTTAGTTTGTCGTTTCAAAGCACAAAAACCAATTCTCCTCCAAGGGCAATAATTTTGATTTTTCTCTTATAATCAATTCGAAGTAAACTTCGAATTATTCCAATTTATGAGAATTTTTCAGTTTGAATTTGAGTATTGAGGGAATCAAATTTTCAAAGCTGATTTGTGGAGGTTTTAGATGAAATAAATGAAGACATTTGAATTATTTTGGGTCGGCGGATTTTGAAATTGACAACTTATATTAGTTTTACTTGACTTCCAGAGTGTTTGGAATTAAATAATTTCTAACTAGAAATTATTTAATTCATTATCAGTTATTTAAGTTTTTTATGATTAAGTATATCTCCTTTTGTTTCGCATTTTTTATTTCATACTTAAATGTATATGCACAAGTCTATTCGCAACTCCAATTAAATGACTTGGAAATTCGACTTGAACAAGAAAAAGGGATTTCCAGGATCAATACCCTTTTAGAGCTGTCTGAAGGTTATTATGAATTCAATCTAAATTCTGCGATTACTTATGCAAAAGAAGCCGCGATACTTTCTGAAAAATATAGCTACGATTGGGGTTATTATAAGAGTTTATATTGCGGAGCGAAGTCGGCAAAGGAGAATACTTCCATTTATAAAATTAAACCAATTCTGAAATCTTGTGTTCATTGGTTTAAACATAACGATTATGGTAGAGATGCATTTTATGCAAACTTGGTTTATATTGAATGTGTCAGACAAACGGAGAAAAAAGAGAATGCGCAGAATCTTACATTAGAAAATTTTAATGAAGCCAAGCGACTACAAGATGATCAACTGTTAGCAAAAGCATGGTATGGAGCAGCAAGACATCTATTAGGTCAAATTGATGAGTACTATACGCATGCCTTAGACTCGGCAAAATATTATTATTACGAAACGGGTGATTCGTCCAATATTGTGCTAACAGAAATGCTTAGATATAAAGCAGGAACAAATCAATCGTTCGAAGCTTATTATGAAGCCTATGAAAGAGCTAATTCGTGGGAGAACCGAAAACTAAAGTCTCAAGTAGCACGTTATTTAGCAAATGGATATGCAAGTATTTCTTATGAGGATTCGGCAAGGCATTATATAGATGTGGTTTTAAATGAAACTGAAAATTATGGTAGCTCAAAAGTGTTAGGAACTACATACAACCAACTCGGATATTGCTATTGGTCTCTGAACGATACTACAAAAGTGTTAGAGGCATTTTTAATAGCGGATA
>CAKZPK010000329.1 GCA_937139035.1 uncultured Crocinitomix sp.
ATAATAAAAATTACTATATCCAACTGACATTCCAGTTTTATGGACAGCTGAATGTTGATTAGCATTTAAAAAATTCATATCCACTTGGTGTACACGAATTTTCGATTGTTGCCACAGTTCATTATGGGCTTTCATCTCATTCAGCTCGAAAAAAATTGAATCAGGATCCAAACTTTGTCGTATTGCGGCATTTATTTTTGACCGCACTTCACTTTGATCGGAAAAAACATATGAAACTCCGGTTTTGCGAAGAAAAACATTTTGATGTGCGATTTGAAACAAAACATCTGCTCGTTGACCACCCTCCCTATCCGCTATTTGACCTTTATTCTCTATAAATCCATTTTGTTGATTTTCAATTGAAGATTCATTGAATTGAGACCAACCAAATGCGGAATAGCCAACTAAGAACGTGATAGATATTAAGTAGTAGAATTTCATTCAATGCGCCGAGAAATTATTGCGAGTTCGTTTCAATAAAACAACTGCACTGTCGCACAGTATATGCTCTAACCGAAGATAAGCTAAAATTATAAATTAGAAACAAAAATGGCCCGCGAAAGCGAGCCATTGAATTAAAATTTTAATATTCATCTTCATTAAAGAAGAAGTCATCCTTGGTCGGATAGTCCGGCCAAATTTCTTCGATACTCTCATACGACTCCCCTTCATCTTCTATTTCTTGTAAATTCTCCACTACCTCAAGAGGTGCTCCGGTTCTCATTGCAAAATCGATTAATTCGTCTTTTGCAGCGGGCCAAGGCGCGTCTTCCAAATATGAAGCTAATTCCAACGTCCAATACATACTGTTATAATTTCATTTTTGCGCAAAAGTAATTTTTTTACGCTTACATCCAAGTAATTTCTGTTATTTTTTTTTTATTTCTCTTACATTTTTGGTTTCCAAGGAATCTCTTCAGCACCCAATTCTGCTGTAACATATCTACCATACACAAACAAATAATCACTCAACCTATTTAAAAACGCCAAAATTAAAGGATTTAATTCTGACTCCTCATTTAATTGAGTAACGAGGCGTTCTGCTCTTCTACAGACACACCTTGTTATATGACAAAATGAAACAGTTTCATGTCCTCCTGGAAGCACAAAAAATTTCATGGGTTCTAATTTAGTATCCATGTTATCTATACTTTCTTCCAATTTGCTAATATCTGCCTCATTAACCTCTGGTAATTGCATTTTTCCTTTTGACGGGTCAGATGCCAACCAAGAGCCAATTGTAAATAAACGATCTTGCACAAATATTAACTCTTCTTTAAACTCATCACTCACTGCTCTATCTCTCAACAACCCAACATAGGAATTTAATTCATCTACTGTACCGTATGCATCAATTCGCAAAGCGTATTTAGGTACACGTGTACCTCCAATTAATCCTGTTTTTCCTTTGTCGCCTTTCTTAGTATATACTTTCATTTTTCTTGCAATTAGATTCAAACTCTTTTAAAATTAAGCGCTTTAATCTGTTTTAATTATCATATCAAAATTTCAGCACAAAATCTTGTTTGCGCTGTCCTGTTCTTTTACACACAATGCCCATACGAAATAAATCTAGGCTGACATTGATGCGCTCATCCGCTTTTATTTTCTCCCAAGCTAACTTCATTTCTTCACTCCAATAAATCTCATCTAAACTTATAAATGTATCATTATGACTGTGGTTCAATGCGAACTCAAAATATTCCAACGTTGGTTCTAAACGGTGATTACCATCAATGTAAATCAGATCAAAAATGGTATCCCTTTCAAATTGGTTTAATAAAGTTGAAAACTCTCCTAATTTTGATTTTACATGATCATAACCGAGTGTTTTAACATTTTCATTTGCTAATTCCAAAACAGAATCACAACCTTCCATAGTTGTAATACGCTTTGAATGCTTGGCTAAATATGAGGTTCCAATTCCAAGAGAGGTTCCAAACTCCAATACAGTTTCAACGTTGTAAAAACGACAAATGCGCGCCAACAATCCGCCAAATTTTGGGGTTATTGCCGCGTGTTTTGCAATTGACTTTACCGTTCGTTCCTTTTCAGTTCCTTTTCTTGATCCAGCGCCCAATTCATTAAATGAAATTTTCTTCTCAGATCTTACTAAATTAGCTCGGAGGGCTTCAATCTTTGGATCAATCTCTGTTTGATGTTTTTTAACGATTTCATTATAAAACTCAAAAACAAATGGAGAATGAATTCCGTGTGCATTAACACGTGCTTTTCTATATTTTAAATAGTCATTAAGCATGGATTTGCAAAGATAATATAAAGTTGGGGTTTGTTTTATTGCCCCCTTATATTGGTTAAAAAAAATAAAAAGATAAAACTTATATCTTTGCCACACGTATTATGTAGACGAAATAGAACGAATGAACTTAACGGAAAAAATAGAACGACAAAAAGTAAAAATTGAAAAGGGAAATCCTAAGATTGAACTTTTGGGGTCTTGCAGATCAAAAAATGGCATTACAATTTTAAATTCTGAAGAGATAAAAAATGCCATTCAATTGTATGATAGCAAGGTCAATAATTTAGATATTAGTTTTTTTATTCCGTCAAGTGGATCAGGTTCTAGAATGTTTGGAGCAGCATATGATTTTATTAATAGTGACAATCCATGCGAAGAAACAATAGAGTTCATTGAACATTTAATTAACAGTATTGAGTCATTTGCATTTTACAATAAATTACCTGAAGCGACAAAAGACGACCTTAAAACTGGTGCCATAAACGTTGAAGAGTTTTTAAAACTCATTTTAAATGAGGAAGGATTTAATTTTGGAAATCGACCAAAAGGCCTTATTCCTTTTCACCGCTATGGTAATTTCATAATCAACCCATTTCAAGAGCATATTTTACAAGGTGCTGAAATTGGTGGAGATAAATCTCGTTTTCACTTTACTATTAACGCAGGTTTTGAAGAACAGATTAAACACAGCATTAAAATCTTAAGAGAAATTACTGGAATTAATTTTTACTTTGATTTTTCAGTTCAAGATAAAGCATCCAACTCAATAGCATTTGACGAAAACGGTGATGCATTGTATGACAATGGTGAATTAATAAGCAGACCAGCGGGACATGGAACTTTAATTAAAAATTTAAATGCGGTACAAGCGGATTTAATTTTAATTCGAAATATTGATAATGTTCAGCATCATGATCATGCAAAAAAATCTGTTGAATCGCGAAAAATGTTAGCAGGTGCATTGTTAGAATTTCAAGAAAAAGTATTTGACATATTGCGAAGAATCGATAAAAATGAGACGTTTCTTCATCAGGCAATGCAATTAAATAACACTTATGATTTAAAATTATCGCAAGAGGATTTATTGGATGCCGATAAAATTAAATCCATTTTAAATCGTCCTTCAAGGATATGTGGCATGGTGCGTAACGAAGGTCAACCTGGCGGCGGGCCGTTTTGGGTAAAAGGTGAAAATGGCTATGAAACACGTCAGATTGTAGAAAAGTCTCAAATATCTACCAAATCAAGTCAATTAACAATGCTCATTAAATCGACACACTTTAATCCAGTAGAGATTATTTGTGCGCCGAAAAACTATAAAGGCGAAAAATTTGATTTCGAAGATTTTCGTGATGATTCACAATATTTCATTGTTAACAAAACGCATAAAGGAAAAGCCGTTAAATTTATTGAACAACCAGGACTTTGGAATGGCGGTATGGCGAAATGGAATACTTTATTTTACGAAATAGGCAATGATTGCTTTAGCCCTGTTAAAACAGTGTTAGATTTATTAAAGCCATTGCACAGAAACGCATAAAAAAAGTCCTAACGATAAATGTCAGGACTTTCTAATTACTTTGTTTTTTTTTCTATACTAGCCATTCATGGATATCAAAAACTCTTCATTTGATAAAGTTCCTTGAATACGTTCTTTAATGAATTCCATAGCTTCTACAGGATTCATGTCAGCCAAATATTTACGTAAGATCCAGATGCGCTGTAGCGCTTCTTTACTCATTAATAAATCTTCTCGTCTTGTTCCAGAACCTGTAATATCAATAGCAGGATAAATTCTACGGTTAGATATTTTACGATCTAATTGTAATTCCATATTACCCGTTCCTTTGAATTCTTCAAAGATAACCTCATCCATTTTAGAACCAGTTTCAGTCAATGCTGTTGCTAAGATTGTTAAAGAACCACCGTTCTCAATTTTTCTTGCTGCACCAAAGAAACGTTTTGGTTTGTGTAATGCATTTGCATCAATACCACCAGAAAGTACTTTTCCAGATGCTGGTTGAACCGTATTATAAGCACGTGCTAAACGTGTAATTGAATCTAATAAAATAACCACATCATGTCCACACTCTACCATACGCTTTGCTTTTTCCAAAACGATATTTGCTAACTTAACATGTTTATCAGCAGGCTCATCAAATGTTGAAGCAACAACCTCTGCATTTACTGAACGTGCCATATCCGTTACCTCTTCAGGTCGTTCATCAACCAATAGAACAATTAAATAAACCTCAGGATGATTTGCTGCAATTGCATTGGCAACATCTTTTAATAAAACCGTTTTACCCGTTTTTGGTTGCGCTACAATCATTCCCCTTTGCCCTTTACCAATAGGAGCAAACAAATCCATAATTCGCGTAGAGAGCGATTCATCTTTATGTCCTGTGATTTTAAACTTATCTCTAGGGAATAAAGGCGTTAAATATTCAAAAGGAACACGGTCTCTAACATAGTTAGGTTCTCTTCCGTTTACACTTTCAACACTAATTAATGGAAAATATTTCTCACCACTTTTGGGAGGACGAATTGCTCCTTTTACTGTATCTCCTTTTTTCAAACCATGTCTTTTAACTTGGCTTTGAGACACATAAACATCATCAGGAGATGGAAGGTAATTATAATCAGATGATCTTAGGAAGCCATAGCCATCCTGCATCATATCTAATACACCTTCACTTATAATTAAACCATCAAAATTATATCCATAAAAATCTTCTACCGATTTTTTACGGTTATTCTGGTTATTATTATTGTTGTTATTGTTGTGGCCACTGTTATTTCTTTGGTGATTTGCTTTATCACGCGCAGATTGTTCTTGTGGGCTTTGTCGATTATCGTTCGGTTTTGGTTTTCTTCGGCGTTTCTGATTTTCAGCAGAATTTTCGGCAGCTTTCGTTTCATCAGCATCTACCTTCTCCTCCGCCTTCTTTTCTTCTCTTTTCTGATTTTCAACTTCTTCTTTCATTTCCTCTACCTTCTTAACCTCTTCTTTTTTCTCACCTTCAGCTTCAACAGAAGCTTTTATTTCGTTAGAAAACAAATCGTCCGCGTTGGGAACAGCTTTTTTTCTTCTTCTTTTACGTTTGGGAGCCTCTTCAGTTGTTGCCGGAGCCTCTTCGCTTGCAGCTGGAGTTTCTTGTGTTTGAGGTTTTGCCTTAATCAAATCAATGATTTCTTTCTTTTTTAATGTAGAGGTACCTTCTATACCTAAAGTTTTAGCTATCTCTCTTAACTCCGCTACTTTTTTAGCGTTTAGATCTGAACTGTCAGTCATAAATATTTTTTGATTCGATTATTTCTTTGAACGAAAATTCGGTGTGTGAAATGTGAGAGATAAACGAACTATTCTCTCTAGATTTAATGCAATTATACAAATATTAATTTAAACACAGAAATTCCAAATCGAATTTATTACAAATAGTTACCAACCTGAGCATGTTGGTTATGCTGTTTTCAAAGTGAAATAAAAACAATGAAAACACATATATTTGTGAAGAAACTTGTTTCAAAAGAAGTGAATTAATTCAATTTCAAATTAAAACCATTTATTGTGACTTTAATCAAATCTATATCAGGCATCAGGGGAACTATTGGAGGAAAACCAGGAGAAGGTTTAACACCAGTAGATGCTACTAAATTTGCAGCTGCTTATGGCACATGGATCACGCAAAACAACGCAACAACAAAACCAAAAATTGTTATTGGGCGAGATGCACGACTTTCAGGACAGATGATATCTGATTTAGTAACAAACACCTTACAAGGACTCGGAATTGATGTTATAGATTTAGGTTTATCTACAACCCCAACAGTAGAAGTTGCAGTACCAATGGAAAATGCACAAGGTGGTATTATCATTACTGCAAGTCACAATCCTAAACAATGGAATGCATTAAAGTTATTGAACGAAAAAGGTGAGTTCATTTCAGATGTAGAAGGAAAAACATTATTAAAAATTGCAGAAGAAGAAGCCTTTAATTTTGCAGCGGTAGATGACCTTGGAACGGTTACTCAAAATGACACTTATTTAGCAAAACATATAGAGGCCGTGCTTAATTTACCGTTGGTAGATGTAGAAGCAATTAAGGCTGCCAATTTTAAAGTTGCTGTTGATGCCGTTAACTCAACTGGTGGGATTTTTATTCCGGCATTGCTTAAAGAATTGGGCGTTGAAACCATTTACGAACTTTATTGTGAGCCAACTGGACACTTTCCACATAACCCAGAACCACTGCCTGAAAATTTAACAGCAATTGCTGAAAAAATAAAAGAAACAGGTGCGGACTTAGGAATTGTGGTTGACCCTGATGTAGATCGATTAGCTTTTGTATGTGAAGATGGCTCTATGTTTGGAGAAGAATATACGCTAGTTGCTGTTGCAGACTATGTTCTTCAACATACACCAGGAAATACGGTTTCTAATTTATCCTCAACCATTTCATTAAGAGAAGTTACTAACCGATATGAAGGCAGTACTTATGAAGCTGCTGCAGTTGGAGAAGTAAACGTTGTAAACAAAATGAAAGCTACAAATGCTGTAATTGGCGGTGAAGGTAATGGGGGCGTTATTTACCCTGAATTGCATTATGGAAGAGATGCCTTAGTAGGTGTAGGATTGTTTTTAACGCAATTAGCTAAAGCTAACATGAAAACCTCAGAATTAAGAGCGACTTATC
>CAKZPK010000330.1 GCA_937139035.1 uncultured Crocinitomix sp.
GCTGAGCGCGTAGAAACCAAACTAAATGAAGTAACCTATCAAGTTGGACGAACAGGAGCCATAACTCCTGTTGCGAACCTTGAACCCGTTTTACTCGCCGGAACAACCGTTAAACGAGCGTCACTCCACAATGCTGATCAAATTGCAAAATTAGACCTTCATGAACACGACAGCGTTTATGTAGAAAAAGGCGGTGAAATTATCCCGAAAATTATTGAAGTTAATACGGCACTTAGAGAAAAAGGCGCTAGCCCAGTTGTATTCATTAATAATTGTCCTGAATGTAATACAGAATTAGTGCGAAAAGAGGGCGAAGCACAACATTATTGTCCAAATTTTGTAGGATGCGCTACACAAATCAAAGGTAGAATTGAGCACTTTATTTCAAGAAAAGCAATGGACATTGACGGTTTAGGACCTGAAACGATTGACTTACTTTTTAAGCAAGGTTTAGTAGAAAACTATGCTGATTTATACCTCCTCACATTCCACGACATTGTTGAATTGGAACGAATGGCAGACAAATCAGCAAATAACGCAATTAAAAGCATCACCGAATCTAAAAAAATTCCATTCGAAAGTGTACTTTTTGCACTTGGAATAAGATACGTAGGCGAAACGGTTGCTAAAAAACTGGCGAAACATTTTAAAAACATAGACGCACTGATTGCTGCAAACTTTGATGAGTTAATCAATGTTGAAGAGATTGGTGATAAAATTGCGCAAAGCATTATACTCTTTTTTGAATCGCAAACCAACCGAGACATTGTTGAACGATTAAAAGAATATGGCTTAAGTTTTGAAATGCTTGTTGCAGAGGATGCAAGTGATGTACTTGCAAACAACACCTTTGTTATATCAGGGGTATTTGAGAAAGTCAGCAGAAAAGAACTCAAGGAGCTCATTGAGAAAAATGGCGGTAAAAATACAGGTTCAATTTCTGCAAAAACCAACTACCTAGTTGCTGGTGCAAAAATGGGACCGGCTAAACTGGCTAAAGCAACAGACCTTGGCGTAACTATAATCTCAGAAGATGAATTTTTAGCAATGATATCTTAAATGGCAGGTGCAGATAACATAAAGAAGCTTTTTATTAAGCAAAAAAACGTTGAACGAGATCTTAATAGGAAACCTATTCTTAAAGCCCTTGATCAATACACCGAAATTCTTTTAATCGCAGACAGCGACCCATCTTATAAAGAAGCCGAGTTAAATACAGCGTTTAAAAATGCTAAACTCTCTTTTTTATATCCTAGAGAAAATAAAGAGGACCAGTCTGCACATGGCAGCTATAGTTACCACCCAAATGATTTGAATTTAACGGGAAAAATCAAAAATGATAAATTGAAACAATTGTTGCAAATGCAGTTTGATTTAATCTTAGATTTGTCGGCAGATGAAACGCTAAATCAATTTTTACTAAAAAAAGTAAGCGGTTCATTTATTATTGGAAAAAAAGGGAAAGAAAAATCAAGCATGTATGACTTGTTAGTTACTGAAAACATTAGTGACGAAGAGTTTTTACAAACGATTACACAACAAATAACATTATTAAGTCAAAATGGAAATAAATAGATTAAAAGGACTCGGTGTTGCAATGGTTACTCCGTTTGATAACGAAGGGAATATTGATATTGACGCATTAAAGAAATTAACCACCTTTTTAATTGAAGGAGGAGTTGATTATTTAGTTGTTCAAGGAACAACTGGTGAATCTCCAGTATTATCAAAAACAGAGAAACAACAGACGCTAGACACTGTTGTAGAAGTAAACAATGGCAGGTTACCAATTGTATTTGGAATTGGAGGAAATAACACAGCGGCACTTGTTAATGATTTGCAAACTTATAACCTTAGTAAAGTTGATGCAATTTTATCAGCATCACCTTATTATAACAAACCGACACAAGAAGGAATTTATCAGCATTATAAAACCTTAGCTGAAGCGACTTCATTATCAATTATACTTTATAATGTACCTGGTAGAACTGCATCCAATGTATTACCCGAAACAACTCTAAGAATAGCGAATGATTTTTCAAATATCATAGCTGTAAAAGAGGCATCAGGTAATATGGAACAAATTATGGCATTGATTCAAGATAAACCAGAAGGATTTTTGGTTATCTCTGGAGATGACGCTATAACAATGCCAATTATCGCAGCAGGAGGAGACGGAGTTATTTCTGTAATTGGAAATGCTTTCCCTTCAGAATTTAAAAACATGGTGAGTGCTGGACTGAAAGATGAAATGTCTACAGCCCGTGCAATGCATTATAATTTACTCCCTATTATTCCACTGTTATTTGCAGAAGGAAACCCTGCTGGAGTAAAAGAAGTTTTAAAATATAAAGAAATTTGTGGTGACGCGGTAAGATTACCATTGGTAAACGTATCTGAGAAATTAAAAACCGCCCTACAAAAAGAAACCGATCGTATCAATAATATATAATCGCACTCAAGCTATAACCTTTACACGCATTACACCGTATGATTTAGCATGCAATTAGGAATGTTAAATCATGGATTTTTTGTGTGATAAAAAATCAGTATATTTGACACCATCCGATTAACCATTTATTGAATGAAAAGAAAAAAAATAATTATCAGTCTTTTTTGTGCTACTGCTGGCTTAATTACAGTTAGCTGCGGCGGATCAGGAGACGACAGCGAATTGAACAATGTTGAAATTGTTGATACAGCTGACTCAGAAATTGTTGAAAGTAATGAGGATATTACAATTGAATATTCCGTTCCTACACCTAATGAATTGTTTGAAATTATTAAACTTCAAGGTGGTGAGCAACAATCTAATTTGGTAAACCCATTAGAAAACTCAGAAAATTACGTAGACCAAAAATCAAAGTCTATCAATTTCGGTGTTTACTCTGCTGACGTTGCTTATTTAAGCTGCTTTGGTATTGGAGTTGACTTCTTGAAATACTTCAAGCAAATTGAAGAATTAGGAGAAGAGCTTGGAATTTCAGGTGCTTTTGATGAAGAAATGATGGACAGAATTGAAAACAATGAAGGAGATTCTGATTCGTTGTTTGCTATTTCAAATGACTCATACTACGACAGTTATTTATATCTTGAAGAGAATGACAAAGGAGTTGAACTTTCTTTAATCATGGCAGGTGGCTATGTAGAGAGTTTATACATTATTTGCAACCTGGTTGATTCTTACAATGCTGAAGATCCTGTGATCAAAAAAATTGGTGATCAAAAATTAGTATTAGAAAACCTAATCGACTTTATTTCTGAATACGCTGAAGATGCTTCTGTAAATGAAGTAATTGGAGAAATGATGGATTTAAGTGAGGTTTTTGAAACTAACATGGAGTTTGAAGAGACTGAGTCATCAGTACAGAATGACGCAGATGGTACTTTATTAGTGTCAGGTGGTGGATCATTCCAAATGACTGCAGAAGCTTTTGATGCTATTAAAGCAAAAGCAAACGAATTAAGAGATAAATACACAAAATAGAATAAAATGAGAAAAGTAGTTGGTATAGGAGTTTTATTGTTTAGTGCTATTATGATTCAAGCATTTGCACAGTGTAACAAAACACATTATTTATGCATGGGGCAATTTTCGAAAGAAGATAAAAAGGCCTATTGGAATTTGAACAATCAATCTAGAAGTGCGGCCTTTGAAAAAGGAAAAGTTTATGAAATGAGCTTTGTAGCTTATGAAGGATTTGAATATAGATTATCTACTTGCACTGACATTGAAAGTTCTACAGGCGTTAAATTTGAATTAGCTAAGGACATCATTGTACGTGTAAAAGACTCAGATGGAAACACTAACATCAAACGTCAGCGTGAAGTTATTTTTGATAACGAAGATGACGGAATGACTCCATTCGTATTATTTACATCTGATAAGACAAGAAAATTTTATCTTTCGGTTAATGTTCCAGCAACAGGAAGCAGTGATAATAAAAAGCTAACGAATACAGACAACGTTTGCGTTGGAGTATTGTTAGAACACAGAAGAACTCAAAAACTCGGATTTTAATCTGATTAACAATAAAAAATTACGAACCGTCTTGGCTAAGCTGAGACGGTTTTATTTTATACTATGATTTTTACAACAGAAAAAATTAACCAATTTAACGCCTTACTAACTAATGCAAAAAAGGTGGTAATTACAGCGCATAAATCTCCAGACGGAGATAGCATTGGTTCATCATTAGCATTGTTTCATTATTTATCAAAGGAACACGGAGACGTCTCTATTTGTCATCCTGATAAAGCTCCGCACTTCCTGCATTGGATGCTAGGCTTTGACGAGGTAATAGCGCATCAAGAAAACGAGGCGCAAGTGACGCAATTAATGCAAGACGCAGATTTGATCTTTTGCTTGGATTATAATTCTCCTGGGCGAATTGGAAAAATGGATGATTTATTAGCCAAATCAACTGCTAAAAAAATCATGATTGATCATCACCGTGATCCTGCAGAAGGTTTTGTGGATTTAATGTTTTCAGATCCTCAAACGTGCTCTACTGCACAGCTTATTTATGAATTAATGGAAGCTCGAAACGATTTGGACAAAATTGACCGAGAAACTTCAGAAGCAATTTACACCGGTTTAATTACAGATACTGGGTCTTTTAGATTTTCATCTGTTACTCCAAAAACGCATGAAATTGCTGCACACTTAATCAGTAATGGACTCCACCACTCTACTATTCATGAAAACATCTTTGACACCAATACAGAGAACCGTATTAAACTAACAAGCTTTGCTCTACTGGAAAAATTGGTTGTGGTAAGAGATTTACAAACAGCTTACATTTCTTTAACGCAAGCAGAACAAACACGATTTGACGCTCAAAAAGGAGACACAGAAGGGTTAGTAAATCAAGCTCTATCTCTTGCAGGAGTAAAAATGGCCATATTTTTTAAAGAATCTGACGGGATTATAAAAATTTCATTCAGATCTGTTGCTACAATCCCCGTTAATGACTTGGCGCGTAATCATTTTCAAGGTGGTGGGCATAGAAATGCTTCTGGTGGAAAATTCGTGGGTAAAATGGATGATGCCATCTCAAAATTTGTAACTATTTTGCCTAATTTCGTTGAAGAAAACAAATCACACTTTGAATGAAACACCTTGTTCCAATAGCTTTTTTACTTTTTTTCTCCTGTCAAGGAGAGCAAGAGAATATGATTGTCCAAAATGTCAATTGGGACACGGATGAATCAAGTAATATGAATGCACAATTTGCAACAGAAGAAAGTGAAGAAATTGACATTTTTCTGAGCACGCATCCTGATTGGAACATGAATTCTACTGGAACGGGATTGCGCTACATGATTTATCATAAGGGAGAAGGAATAGACACAGCAAAAGTTGGAAATACGGTTACCGTTGAATTTGATATCTCATTGCTTTCAGGCGATATTTGCTATTCTTCATCAGAAAACGGCGCGGAGAGTTTTATTGTAGAAAAATCAGACATTGAAAGTGGACTGCATGAAGGAGTTCAATTTATGTGCGTTGGTGATAAGGCTAAATTTATTATCCCTAGTCATGCGGCACATGGCTTGGTTGGTGACACTGAAAAAATCCCACCACTCTCTCCGGTTATTTACGACATTAAACTTTTAAAAATTGAACCTTAATGAAATTATCTCTTATTTATATCAGTATTTGTAGTGCATTACTTTTTGCAAGCTGTGATTTTGACGGAGTTAAAACTTCTGAAAACAATGATGCAGAGGTTGACACAAGCAATACTAATAACTTAAACCTTACAGTAGATAGCGGTATTAACTCAGCTGAATCAGGCGAACCATATGCACTTTTAAAAGATACAATTCAGGGAGAAGCAAATTCAATGGTTTATAATGGCGAAGGAGGATTACGAGTAGAATGGACCCTTAAAAAGGAAAATGATCCGATTGAATTAAATGATGTTGTATTGGTAAATTACACCGCACGTGTTGCCGCTGGAGAGGAATACGATTCAAATAAAGCTATGAATGCGCCTGCACCGCTTAAAACAAACATTGGAATGATGGTTGAAGGCTGGGAAAAAGGATTACTGCAAATGAATGTTGGAGATATTGGACGAATTATGATTCCTTCAGCAATGGCTTATGGTGAAGATGGATATTCTTCTATTGTCCCTCCAAATGCAGACCTCATTGTAGAGATTGAAATTATTGAACGTGTTCAACCTATTGTTTTAGATGAAGGAGTTAAAGTCTACACTTGGAAGAAAAACGTTAATGGCAATAATCCAGAAAAAAATCAACTTATTACGTTTGATTATTTTGCTTATAAAAAAGGACAAAAAGCAGGTTTGTATGACAATTCTTTCAAAGACAGTCAACCATTTAGTTTTAGATTAGAAAATGACAATGTGATTGATGGATTACACCAAGGCATGAAAGTCATTAAATCTGACGAAAATGCATTTATAGAAATTCCTGCAAAACTAGCTTACGGAAACAAAGGTTTGGTAGATTTAGTTCCTAAAAACACAGACATTGTTTATGATGTTCGCATTTTAAGTATAGATTAAATTTTTCTTCTACTTTTAGGCAACCTTCTTTTTTATAACTTGTATTAGGTATAGAAAGGCATGACATCACTCATTTCTTTCTAGTTTTACAAGATGAAAAAATTAGTAACACTTTTATTTTTAATTCCATTTACATTACTCGCGCAGCAAAATGCACCTGAGTGGCATTTAGGCATTTCAATAAAACCTGAAGTCTCTGCAATGACCATTCATGATAAGGATGAATCGAGCAAGGCTGAATATGGTTTTACTGGTGGTTTAACGCTTGGCTACAATATAGCACCAAGCCTTACATTTGAAACGGGAATATATTACGGCATTAAAAATATAAGCCATTCGCAAGGTGGACTAATCTTCGGATCTGACATTGATCCTCAAGCAGGTGTTCTTGGCACTTCTGAATTAATCAGAGAAGTTCAAC
>CAKZPK010000331.1 GCA_937139035.1 uncultured Crocinitomix sp.
TAACAGATTCCACAATACAAGCCCTACCTATCCAATGGATTTTGAGTATCTTGTGCAACGTATAAAAAACTATAACATGAAAATATCTTACAAAAAGTTCTTATTCCTTTTTGCTATTATGTATGTTCCTTTTGGCGTAAATGCACAGCGCATTTTTTCAGGAGCAGACGCTAGCTCCCAATATAGGAATGCGGAAGTTGTTCGTGAAAGTAATTTCAGCACACTCCCCTCATTTATTAAATTTAGAAAATCCGATCAATTTGATATCGATAAGTTAAATGCTTGGATGAAGTCTAACTTTAAATTCGATCCTAACATTGCCTTTGTAGAAGTCAGAAAAGATGCGGACAATTTAGGGCATGTACATTATCGTTACCAACAAACCTATTATGGACAACCTGTAGAGGATGCCATTTGGATTGCACATACAAATCATGATAAAGTCTATTCATTAAATGGATTGATTTATGATAAATTTTCGGCTACATCAGCTCCCAGTTTAGATGAAGCTGCAGCGCTTTCAAAAGCCTTGGAACACGTAAATGCCTCAGTTTACAAATGGGAACTTCCAAGTGAAGAAAAGCACCTAAAATGGGAAACTAGAAATCCAAACGCTACTTATCTGCCTCACGGAGATATAGTATTCGTTTCAAAAGACATGAACTTCAACGCAGACGATTTTCGTTTAGCTTACAAATTCAATATTTACGCACATGCCCCAGTTTCACGAGCAGACATTTATGTAGATGCTATTACAGGTGAAATTTTACGCGAGAACTCAATTCTTTGTCATGCAGATGAAGAAGGAATTGCACATACAGGTCACAGTGGCGAAAGAGAAATTATCGCTGATAGTTTTGATGGAGAATATCGATTACGTGATGGTTCAAGAGGTGACGGTGTAAGAACTTTTGACTTAAATGAAGGCACAGATTATGGTGCTGCTGTTGATTTTATAGATGATGACAATGACTGGGATAATGTAAACCCACAACAAGATGAATATGCTACTGATGCTCATTGGGGTGCTGAAATGACTTATGATTATTATTTGGAAAATCACGGCAGAAACAGTATTGACAATGCTGGTTTCCAACTAAATAGTTATGTACACTACAGTACAGATTTTGTGAATGCATTTTGGGATGGTAACAGAATGACTTATGGAGATGGAAGTGGTGCAGTAACTCCGCTAACCTCTGTAGATATTGCTGCACACGAAGTTACACACGGACTAACAACTTTTACAGCTGGTTTAGTTTACGCGGCCGAGTCTGGTGCATTAAACGAATCATTTAGTGATATTTTCGGAGCTTCAATTGAACAATTTGCGCGTCCAGATGACTGGAACTGGCTACTTGGAGAAGATATCGGGCTTACGCTTAGATCTTTAGCCAACCCAAATTTATTTAGCGATCCTGACACTTATTTTGGTGATTTTTGGGCTGACTTAGGTGGAGGCGATAGCGGAGGAGTTCACACTAATAGTGGTGTTCAAAACTTCTGGTATTACCTATTAACAGAAGGAGGAATAGGAACAAATGACAATGGAGATGATTATGATGTTTCAGGTATTGGAATTAATGATGCTGGTTCAATTGCATTTAGAAACTTAACGGTATACTTAACACCTAGTTCTAACTTTGCAGACGCTCGTTTTTACGCAATTGAATCTGCTATAGATCTATTCGGCGTGTGTACTTTTGAAGTAGAACAAACTGCAAACGCATGGTATGCTGTTGGTGTAGGAGAAATTTACAATCCAGAAACTGAGGCTGATTTTGTTACTCCTGATACTTTAGGATGCGCACTTCCTTTCACTGTAAATTTCTCAAATGAAAGTTCGAATGCAATTACATATGAATGGAATTTTGGTGATGGAGAAACTAGCACAGATGAAAATCCAACGCACGTTTATACAGAACCTGGAGTTTACACAGTAACTTTGTTTGCTGATGGAGGAGATTGCGGATCTGACGAAGTTGTATTTACAGATTATATTACAGTAAATCCAGATGCAGATTGTATCGTTATTTTACCAGAAACAGGCACTGCTTCAACACAAAATGGTTGTGAAGGAACCGCTTATGATAGTGGCGGACCTGACGGTGATTACGGTGGTAGTGAAGATGCTATGCTAACAATCTCTCCATTCGGAGCATTAAGTGTTGATTTATCTTTTCCTCTATTTGATGTAGAAGAAGGACCTGGAACTTCTTGCGATTATGATTATTTAGATGTTTTTGACGGACCAGACGAATTTTCACCTTTAATTGACCGTTACTGTAACAATAACCTACCAACAGACATTACTTCTTCTGGACCTTCAATCACAATTGTTTTCCATTCTGATGGAGGAGTTGAAGAAGCTGGATTCGAAATTGAATGGTCTTGTAATATGCCAGAGGCTGCACCTGAAACTGATTTCACTGTAAACTCAGAATTATCTTGTACGGGTGAGGTTTTCTTCACTGATTTATCAACCAACGCACCAACAGAGTGGGATTGGGATTTTGGCGACGGAGACTCATCTGACGAACAACACCCTAGCCACGTATTTGGAGCTGAAGGAACATATACAGTATCTTTAACCGCAACAAATGTAATAGGAGAAGATACAGAAGTAAAAACGGCCTATATAACCGTTTCTTACCCTGCCTCTCCAACGGCAGAAGGCGACAGCAATTGTCCATCAGAAACTGCAACATTAACTGCAACTGGTGATGGGGAATTAAAATGGTATGATGTTCCTGTAGGTGGTACTCCAATATTTATTGGTGCATCTTACACTACTCCGCCGCTTGATTTAACGACAACTTATTACGTAGAAAATGATTTGTTTGACGATCCACAATATGTTGGTCCTGTTGACGGAAGTTTTGGAGGCGGAGGTTATTTCAGTGGTGATCAACACCTTGTTTTTGACAATCCTACTCCATCTATTCTTTGGTCTGTTGATGTTGATGCTGACGGGAGTGGAAACAGAACAATTGAG